>JAEWFB010000567.1 GCA_023389095.1 Actinomycetes bacterium | reverse complement strand
GCCGCGAGCGGCGGCGCCGCGGGCGACGCGGCCGGTTTCGCGAAGGCGGCGGCAGAGGCCGGACGCGACGCCGCCACCGCCGACCGGCTGCGCGAGGCCGGTCTCGCCCGGGCCGCCGCGTCGTCGTGGGAGCACGTGGCGGCGGCGCACGACGCGCTCTACCGGTCGGCGACGCGCACGCCGCGCACGGACGGCCCGGGGGAGCGGCCGCTCGAGGTCGTCGTCGTCGCGTACGGCCAGCCCGAGCTGCTCGGTGGCGCGCTCGAGCCGCTCACCGGCCGGCGGGTCACCGTCGTCGACAACTCGTCCTCGCCGGCCGTCCGGGCGGTGGTCGACCGCCATGGTGCGCGCTACGTCGACCCGGGCCGCAACGGTGGCTTCGCCGCCGGGGTCAACGAGGGCCTGCGCCGCGCTGCCCCCGACGCCGATGTCCTGCTCGTCAACCCCGACGCCGTCGTGGGACCTGCCGACGTCGACCGGCTCGTCGCAGCACTCGCGGCCCACCCCGACCTTGCGAGCGTCGCTCCGGCACAGGTCGACCCCGAGGGTCGGACCGCTCGCGTCACGTGGCCGTTCCCGTCCCCGCTCGGCACCTGGCTCGACGCCGCGGGCCTCGGCCGGTGGCGCCGCGACCGGTACGTCATCGGGTCGGTGCTGCTCCTGCGACGCGAGGCCATCGACCACGTCGGCCCCTTCGACGACGGCCGCTTCTTCCTCTACGGCGAGGAGACGGACTGGGCTGCGCGGGCGGTCCGGCTCGGGTGGGGACACGCCCTCGTGCCAGACGCACACGCCGTCCACGTCGGCGCCGCGACGAGCACCGACCCGGACCGCCGCGAAGGGCACGTCCAGGCCGCCCAGGAGCTGTTCCTGCGCAAGCACCACGGGGTGCTCGGGTGGCAGGTGAGCCGCGTCGGGCAGGTGCTCGGCTCCGGGTTGCGCGCCGTCGTGCTGCCCGGGGAGCGGGGGGTGTCGGCGCGTCGGCGCCTGCGCGCCAACCTCGCCGGGCCGGTCCGCGCCGAGCGGCGCCCGGCCGACTCGGTGGTGGGCCGTGTTGCGGGAGAGGGCACCTGACGTGTCGAACGTGGGTGGCGTCGTCGACGGACGCGGCTGGGCGCGGGTGCGCACGGTCGGCCTCGTCGTGCTCGCCGGCGCCCTCCTGCTCGTGGTCGGACGGTTCGCCGCGACCACGCCGGAGGCAGCGGTCATCATCGCCGTCGCCGTGCTGGCCACCGGCGTCACGGCCGTGCAGCCGGGGCTCATCCCGCTCGCGGTCCTGCCCGTGCTGTTCGCGGTGCTGCGCGTCGGCAGCCAGGGCGTCGACCTCTCGATGTCCGACTTCGCGCTCGCGGCGGCGACCCTGCCGGCGCTGTTCCTCGCACGCCGGCCCTTCTCGGCGGGGATGCGCGCCGTGCTGTGGGCCTCGGCCGCCTACCAGTTCGCCACCCTCGTCACCGTCGTCAACAACCCGTACACGGCCAATGCCGTCGAGTGGACGCACGCGTGGATGACCGTCTCGGGTGGCGTCCTCGTCGGTTGGGCCGTCGGTGCCAACGGCCATGCCCGCGCGGGGGTGCGGCTCGTCGTCGCGACGATCACCTTCCTGGCCGTGGTCACCGTCGTCGAGGGCGGACTGCAGGTGCTCCACGGCGACCTGTCGCCGGTCTACATCACCTTCCCGTACCCCATGCACAAGAACTTCGTGGGCACCGTCTGCTCGTTCGGCGCGACGATCCTCTACGCCCGCCCGGCCTGGGCCGGCATCGGCCGCCGCCTCACCTGGCTGCTGCTCGCCGTCATGGTCGCGGCGATGTTCCTGACACAGTCGCGCCAGGCGGTCATCGGGTTCGTCGCGGCCGTCTTCGTCCTCGTCCTGCGGGGCCGCTCCGAGCGCCGGCGCAGCAAGCTCGTCCTGCTGCTGCTCGCGCCGGCCGTCGTCTTCGTCACCAACCTCGTCCAGGACCAGCTCAGCTCGGGCAACCAGTTCAACTCCGTGTTCCAGCGGCTCACGTGGTTCCAGGACAGTATCTCGGTGTGGGGTACCGACCCGTGGTTCGGCGTCGGCCTGCGCTGGTGGTACACCGACCGGTTCCCCGTCTCGTTCCAGCCGCCGAACGCCGAGATCGAGGTGCTCACCTCGGCGGGCGTCGTCGGCCTCGTGCTGTTCCTCGTGCTGGCCGGCGTCGCCCTGCGAGCGGCGTGGCGGCTCGACCCCGTCTACGGCTCGGTGGCGCTCGCCGTCCTCGTCAACCGGTTCACCCAGGCCCAGTTCGACCTCTTCTGGTCGGCGGTCCAGGCCTCGGTGCCGTTCGTCGTGCTCGGCATCTGTCTCGGGGCGCAGCGGTACGCCGAGCTGCGGCGTGACGGCCCGCCGGGGGTCGTCGAGGGTCGGGTCGCCGAGGGTCGGGTCGCCGAGGTGGCGTGGGCGCCGCGCGTGGGTGCCCCATGAGGACCGTCGTCCAGATCACCCCGGAGATCGCGCCGGGGACGGGAGTCGGCGCCGTCGCCCACCATCTCGAGCAGGAGTGGCTCCGCGCCGGGGTCGACGTGCGCCGGTTCACCCTCGCCGAGTGCGGCGGCGGGTGGCTGCCCGAGCCGGGCGGCGGCGTCGGGGGGCGGCTCGCTCTGCTGGCCCGCGTGGTCTGGTTCTCGACCGTCGGCACCGCCCGGGCGCGCGCGCACCTGCGCGCCCACCCCGACCACGTCGCGGTGTGCCACAACGACGCGCTCGCCGGCGACGTCTACGTCAACCACGGCATCGTCCAGGTGGCGATGGCCTCACGCGGACACGCCCGGCTGCGCCTGCTGCGCAACCCGCTGCACGTGTTCACCACGACGCGCGACCGGTACCGCTACACCCGGTCGGGGGCCCACCGCGTCATCGTCAGCCTCGTCCGCGCCGAGGAAGGGCTGCTGCGTGGCACCTACCCGGGGTTGCGCCTTCCGACCGTCGTCATCGGCAACGGCGTCGATGTCGACCGCTTCCGCCCACCGACGACCGCCGAGCGTTCGGAGGCCCGGAACGCCTTGGGGCTGAAGGACTCTGATCGCGTCGTCCTCTTCATCGGCAACGAGTTCGACCGCAAGGGGTTGCCGGCGCTCACCGACGCGCTCGTCGCCACCGATCCCACGACCCATCTCGTCGTCGTCGGCGGCACCCCCGACCTGCTCACCTCGGCCCGGGACCACGCCGAGCGCGCCGGGGTCGCCGGACGCGTCCACCTCGTCGGGCCGCACCCTGACCCGCGGCCGTGGCTGCACGCCGCCGACGTCCTCGCGAGCCCGAGCGCCTACGAGTCCTACGGCCTGGTCGTCCTCGAGGCCCTGGCCTGCGGCGTGCCCGTCGTCGCCACCCCGACCGGCTGCGTCCCCGACGTGGTCGTCGACGGCGTCAACGGCGCGGTCGTCGACGCACCCCCCGACCGGCTGCCCACCGCGCTCGCCGCCGCGATCGATCGCGTCCTCGCCCTGCCACCCGAGGCCACGCGGGCGGCCGCTCGCGCCAGCGCCGAGGAGCACTCGTGGACGGCCGTCGCCCGGCTCTACCTCGACCTGCTCACCTCGCTCGACGCCTCGCTCGACGCCTCGCTCGACGCGTCGACCGGCACCGCCCGTCGGCCCGTGCGCGCGCGGCTCGGAGGTGGCGCATGAGAGTGCTGCACGTCGTGCGCTCCGACGCGTTCGCCGGGGTCGAGAGCCACGTCGCCTGCCTGGCCCGGGCGCAGGCCGACCGTGGCGACGAGGTGCTCGTCGTCGGCGGCGACCCCGCCCGCACCGCCGCCGCTGCGGGTCCCCGCGTCCGTCA
>JAEWFB010000544.1 GCA_023389095.1 Actinomycetes bacterium | reverse complement strand
GGTCGCGGATGTCGACGCCGTCGAGCGTGATCCGCCCGCCGTCGAGCTCGTAGAACCGCATGATGAGGTTGACGAGCGTCGTCTTGCCGGCGCCGGTCGGACCGACGATCGCGACGGTCTGGCCGGGACTGACCGACAGGTCGAGGTTCTCGATGAGCGGCTGGTCGGCGACGTAGCTGAACGAGACGTCCTCGAAAGCCACTGCACCGTGCGGGTCCTCGATCGTGACCGGGCTGCCGGCGTCGGGCTCCTGCTCCTGCGCGTCGAGCACCTCGAAGACGCGCTCTGCCGAGGCGACCCCGGACTGGAGCACGTTGGCCATCGAGGCCACCTGCGTCAGCGGCTGGGTGAACTGGCGCGAGTACTGGATGAACGCCTGCACGTCGCCCAGGCTCATCGAGCCGCTCGCCACCCGCAGGCCACCGACGACGGCGACGAGCACGTAGTTGATGTTCCCGATGAACATCATCGTCGGCATGATGATGCCGCTGATGAACTGGGCGCCGAACGAGGCCTGGAACAGCTCATCGTTCTTCGTCCGGAACGAGGCCTGGGCCTCCTTCTGGCGACCGAACACCTTGACGATGCCGTGGCCGGTGAAGGTCTCCTCGATGATGCCGTTGAGCTCGCCGGTGTTGCGCCACTGCTGGATGAACAGCTTCTGCGAGCGCTTGCCGATGGCCGCCGTCACCATGACCGAGATCGGGATCGTGACGAGCGCGATGAGCGCGAGCAGCCACGAGATCCAGAACATCATGCCGAGCACGGCGACGACGGTGAGCAGCGAGGTCAGCAGCTGCGAGAGGGTCTGCTGCAGCGACATCGAGATGTTGTCGATGTCGTTGGTGACGCGCGAGAGCACCTCACCGCGCGGCTGGCGGTCGAAGTAGGGCAGCGGCAGGCGGTTGAGCTTGGCCTCGACGTCCTGGCGCAGCCGGAACATCGTGCGCTGGAGCAGCCCCTGCAGGATCCAGCCCTGGACCCACATGAAGAACGAGGCGACCGCGAACAGCGCGACGACGAGCAGGAGCACGCCCTTGAGGGCCTCGAAGTCGATGCCGACGCCGGGCGTGAAGTCGACGTTGGACAGCAGCTCGGCCTGGGTCGTGTGGCCCGACGCGCGGGCACCCGCGATCGCCTGCTCCTTGGTGATGCCCGACGGCAGCTTCGAACCGATGAAGCCGGCGAAGATGATGTCGGTGGCCCGACCGAGGATCTTCGGCCCGATCGAGCTGAGCGTCACGCTGATGACGGCGAGCGTCACGACGACGACGAGCTTGGCGCGCTCGGGGCGCAGCAGGCCGAGCAGGCGCTTGGCCGACGGTCCGAAGTCCAGCGACTTCTCGCCCGGCTGGCCGATCTGCATGTGCGGCGGCCCGCCGCGTCGGGCCGGTCCCCGACGCGCCTCGGCGGCCTTCTCCTCCGCGCTCTTGACTCCCTCGGCCATCAGGCCGCCTCCTCCGCGCTGCGCTGGGACTCGACGATCTCCTGGTAGGTCTCACAGGAGTCGAGGAGCTGGTCATGGGTGCCCGTGCCGACGACGCGACCGTCCTCGAGCACGACGATGTGGTCGGCGTCGACGATCGTCGAGACGCGCTGGGCCACGATGATGACGGCGCTCTCGCGGGTCACCGGCCGCAGCGCCTGCCGCAGGCGGGCGTCGGTGGCGAGGTCGAGCGCGGAGAACGAGTCGTCGAAGAGGTAGACGTCGGGACGCTTGACGACGGCTCGCGCGATGGCGAGGCGCTGGCGCTGGCCGCCCGAGACGTTGGTCCCGCCCTGGGCGATCGGCGCGTCGAGGCCGCCCTCCATCCGCTCGACGAAGTCGGCGGCCTGCGCGATCCGCAGCGCATCCCACAGCTCCTCGTCGGTGGCCTCGGGCTTGCCGTAGCGCAGGTTCGAGGCGACCGTGCCGCTGAACAGGTACGGCTTCTGCGGCACGAGCCCGATGCGCGACCACAGCTGCTCGAGCGAGAGGTCGCGCACGTCGACGCCGCCGACCTTGACGCGTCCGGACGACACGTCGAACAGGCGCGGGACGAGGCCGATGAGCGTCGTCTTGCCGGCGCCGGTCGAGCCGATGATGGCCGTGGTGCGGCCGGGCTCGGCGACGAGGCTGACGTCGTGCAGCACGGCGTTCTCGGCGCCCGGGTAGTGGAAGTCGACGTCGACGAGCTCGACGCCGGCCCGGGCAGCCTTGATCGGCAGCGGCTGCACCGACTCGCCGACCGACGAGCTCGTGCCGAGGACCTCCTGGATGCGGCCGGCCGAGACCGCCGCGCGCGGGATCATCGTGGCCATGAAGGTCGCCATCATGACGCCCATGAGGATCTGGATCAGGTAGGACAGGAACGCCGTCAGCGCGCCGATCTGCATGTCGCCCGTGGCGATGCGGTGCGCACCGAACCAGAGCACCGCGACCGACGAGATGTTGAAGATGAACATGACGATCGGGAACACGAGCGCCATGAGCCGCCCGACGCGCAGGCCCGCCTCCGTCAGCGTGCCGTTGGCCTCGGCGAAGCGCTGCTCCTCGTGGCCCTCGCGGACGAACGCGCGCACGACCCGGATGCCGGTGATCTGCTCTCGCAGAACGCGGTTCACGCCGTCGAGGGACTTCTGCATGCGCCCGAACCACGGCACCATCCGCCAGATGACGAGCCCGACGCACAGGCCGAGCAGCGGCACCGCGACGGCGACGAGCCACGACAGCCCGACGTCCTCGCGCAGCGCCATGATGACGCCGCCGACCATCATGATCGGCGTCGTCACGAGCAGGGCGAACGACATGAACGTCACCATCTGCACCTGGGTGACGTCGT
>JAEWFB010000522.1 GCA_023389095.1 Actinomycetes bacterium | reverse complement strand
ACGACGAGCAGGTCGATGTCCCCGTCGCGGAAGGCCTGGAACAGCTTCTGCCGCTGGCCGACCGGGGTCTCGCCGGTGATGACGTCGGCCCCGAGCCGGGTGGACACCTCGTCCAGCTGGTCGAGGTACTGCCCGATGACGAGGGTCGGCTCGCCCTTGTGGCGCTCGACGATCCGGTAGGCGTAGCCCTGCTCGGCGAGGAAGCGCTGGCGGTGCGCGGCGAAGTCGGCATCGACGGTGTCGCGCGAGACGACGGTGTAGAAGTGCGCCGTCCGGCCATCGCCCTTGGGGCGCAGCACGCGGCCGAGGCGCTGGGCCTCCTCCTGGCGCGAGCCGAACGTGCCGCTGATCTGGATGGCGACGCTGGCCTCGGGCAGGTCGATGGAGAAGTTCGCGACCTTGCTGACGACGAGGGTGCTGATCTCGCCGGTGCGGAACGCGTCGTAGAGCCGCTGGCGCTCCTTGACGGTCGTCTCGCCGGTGATGACGTCGGCGCCGAGCCGCTCGGCCACCTCGTGCAGCTGGTCGAGGTACTGGCCGATGACGAGGGTCGGCTCGCCGGGGTGCCTCTTCGCCAGCGTCTCGACGACCGACAGCTTGGCGTCGGTGCACGAGGCGAGGCGGTAGCGGTCCTCGGGCTCGCTCGTGGCGTAGGCCATCCGCTGGCCGTCGGGCAGGCTGATGCGCACCTCGACGCAGTCGGCGGGGGCGATGTAGCCCTGGGCCTCGATGTCCTTCCACGGCGCGTCGAATCGCTTGGGGCCGATGAGGCTGAAGACGTCGGCCTCGCGGCCGTCCTCGCGCACCAGGGTGGCGGTGAGGCCGAGGCGACGCCGGGCCTGCAGGTCGGCGGTCATCCGGAAGATCGGGGCCGGCAGCAGGTGCACCTCGTCGTAGACGACGAGGCCCCAGTCGCGGGCGTCGAGCAGGTCGAGGTGGGTGTAGGTGCCCTTCCGGCGGGTCGTCAGCACCTGGTAGGTCGCGATGGTGACGGGGCGGATCTCCTTGCGGGCGCCGGAGTACTCGCCGATCTCGTCCTCGGTGAGGCTCGTGCGGCGCAGCAGCTCGTCCTTCCACTGCCGGGCACTGACGGTGTTCGTCACGAGGATGAGCGTGGTGGCCTTGGCGGCGGCCATCGCGCCGGCGCCGACGAGCGTCTTGCCGGCGCCGCAGGGGAGCACGACGACGCCTGAGCCACCGTGCCAGAAGCCGTCGACGGCGTGCTGCTGGTAGGGCCGCAGCGACCAGCCGTCCTGGCGCAGGTCGATGGGGTGGGCCTCGCCGTCGACGTAGCCGGCGAGGTCCTCGGCCGGCCAGCCGACCTTGAGCAGCTCCTGCTTGAGGGTGCCGCGCTCGCTCGGGTGCACCGTCACCGCGAGGTCGTCGATCCGCTCGCCGGTCAGCGGCTTGATCTTCTTGTGCCGCAGCACCTCCTCGAGCACCGGACGGTCGGTGGTGCGCAGCACGAGACGCGTGCCCTCGGGGGAGTCGGCAAAGCCCTCCTTCTCGAGGGTGAGCCGGCCGTAGCGGTCCATGGTGTCGGCGACGTCGACGAGGAGGGCGTTCGGCACGGCGTACCGGCTGTGCGTCATCAGGGCGTCGACGACCTGCTCGGCGTCGTGCCCGGCGGCGCGGGCGTTCCACAGGCCGAGGGGCGTGATGCGGTAGGTGTGCACGTGCTCGGGCGCGCGCTCGAGCTCGGCGAAGGGTGCGATCGAGCGGCGCGCGGCCTCGGCGTTCGGGTGGTCCACCTCGAGGAGGAGCGTCTTGTCGCTCTGGACGATCAGGGGTCCGTCATTCATCGTCAGTGCTCAACCCAGCTCTCGGTTCGATGTATTCCACGGTCACCCGCGACCGCCAGATACATCGAACCGGGGGTCGTGGGGGCTCGGGTGCCGTGGTGACAGTATGGGCGAATGCGATCCCCACAGGTCGAGGCGGCGACGGGGCTGCCGCCCCAGGTGACGATCTACGAGGTCGGGCCGCGCGACGGCCTGCAGAACGAGAAGACCGTCGTGCCGGCCGCGACGAAGGTCGAGTTCATCCGTCGCCTCGAGGCGGCCGGGCTCGGCACCATCGAGACCACCTCGTTCGTGCCGGCCAGGTGGGTGCCGCAGATGGGGGACGCCGAGGAGGTGCTCGGCGCGCTCGGTGCCGACGGCGTGGGCCGGCGACGGCCCGCCCTCGTGCCCAACGAGCGGGGCCTCGACCGAGCCGAGGAGCTCGGCCTGACGGCCATCGCGATCTTCGGCTCGGCCACCGAGACCTTCGCGCAGAAGAACCTCAACCGGTCCGTCGCGGAGCAGTACGCGATGTTCGAGCCGGTCGTCAAGCGCGCCCTCGCCGACGGCATGTGGGTGCGTGCCTACGTGTCGATGTGCTTCGGCGACCCCTGGGAGGGGCCGGTGCCCGTCGAGCAGGTCGTCGACACCGCCGAGCGGCTGATGGACCTCGGCTGCCACGAGCTGAGCCTCGGCGACACCATCGGCGTCGGCACGACCGGCCACGTGCACCGGCTGCTGGAAGCCCTGTCCCGCAAGGGGATCGGCACCGATCGCGTCGCCGTGCACTTCCACGACACCTACGGCCAGGCGCTCGCCAACACCATGGCCGCCCTGCGCGACGGCGTGTCGGTCGTCGACGCGTCGGCCGGCGGCCTCGGGGGCTGCCCGTATGCGAAGTCGGCCACGGGCAACCTCGCCACCGAGGACCTCGTGTGGGCGCTCCACGGTGCCGGCGTCGAGACCGGCGTCGACCTCGACGCGCTCGTCGAGACCTCGGTGTGGATGGCGGGACAGCTCGGCCGTCCCAGCCCCAGCAACGTCGTGCGGGCCCTCACCGGCGCCTGACGGGCCCCAGGTCACGCCTCGGGCTGGTCCTTGGTCAGGTGGAGCAGCCAGTCGCGGTCGGTCCGGATCAGCGCGTACCGCC
>JAEWFB010000489.1 GCA_023389095.1 Actinomycetes bacterium | reverse complement strand
CTGCGGCAGGCCCGCACCCGCCACCCCGAACCCGGACGGCGCCCCTCGCTGATCCCGCCCGGTCGGCTACGGACACGGCAGGCCATCACCGCCGACGCGCAAATCGCCGCCGGGCAGATGCCGACGGCCGCACCGTGGCAGCAACGCGCCCAGCTGCCTCCGGAGAAGCCCCGCCTGCATCTGGCTGTCCTGGTCGACCTGTCCGGGTCGATGGCCCGCTACACGCAGGCGATGTCGTCGGCCGCGTGGATCTTCGCCAACGCGGCCCGCCGCGCGCAGGCGACGACCACCACCATCGGGTTCGGTGACCGCACCACCGTCCTGGTGCCCCCACGCACCTACCCCCGGCAGGTGCTGCACATGCGCACCGAGCTGGCGACCGCCACCTTCCCGGAAGCGGTCAAGGTCGCCGACCAGCTCCTCGACCTGCGCCACGGCCGCGCCCTGCGGATGCTCGCCGTCGTCTCCGACGGCTACCTCGACGACATCCCCGCCGGCCAGCGACTCGTCACCACTCTGCACCGCGCCGGCTGCGCCGTGCTGTGGCTCCACCCCGCCGACCCGCCCACCGACGGCGAACCGGCCGACCCGGGTCAGATCTGGGGGCACACCTTCACCCACGCCACCACCCTGACCGTCACCGACCCGGCCGAGGCCATCGCGGCGATCGCCGACGCCGCCGTCACCGCCCTCACCCAGGCCTGAAAGCCGACCGGTCCCACCCCGCGCCGCGGCGCTGCCCGGGCCGCTGCCGGGCGGCGCCGCGCACCGCGATCTCACGACATACCGGGCCTGGAATGCGGGGCTGCCCAGGCGGCCCCACTCGCCTCTCGCGGAGGGCCGAGGCCGAACGGCCTCGCTGCCGCCCCCGGCGACTTGACCATCCCGCGCCATCGAAGCGTGCATGCATCGCGCCCCGACCCATCCAGATCCCGGGGTGCGACTACAACGCTGCCCGACAAGGAGTTCCTCATGCGTTACGGCACCGACGACGAACACCCCTTCGACACCGACAACCGCGCCTGGCGGCGCCTGCGCGACGTCACCAGCGAACACTTCGACGCCATCACCTGGAACCGGGCCCCGGACGGACGGCCGGTCCTGCTCACCCTGCGCGACATGCGCACCGGCGACACCGTCACCCTCGCCGTCCTCGACTCCCTGGAGATCCGCGACCCGCACGCGCTGATCGCCGTCCACACCAGCGGCGACCTCGACGCCCACGGCCCCACCAGCGGCGCCGACGCAGCCCACACCCACGCCGCCACACTCGCGCTCGACAGCACCACGCTCGCCGTGACCAGACCCGTACCGCTACACGACCCCGCCGTCACGGACCTACCCGCCACCGGCTGGGTCGACCTCCCACCCGACCTCGCCCACGTTCTCCGGCCGGCCCTCGACGACGTCCGCACCGCCGTTCTCGTGCTGCTCGACCGCACCGACGGCAGGCTCGCCGCCGTCGGCCCGTTCCCCACCCACGCCGCCGCCGACACGTGGCAACCCGCCGACCGGCCCGGCCGCACCGCCGACCGGCTCACCGTGCCCCTGCACCCGATCCTCAGCGAGCAGGCCCAGCCGTGACCACCACCCCACCACCTGCACAGTTCACCTCATCCCCCGTCGTGGCCATCGACGTCGACGGCGTCCTCAACCCCGCCGACCCCGCCCACGCCGAAACACTCGGCTACCGGCCGCACCGCTACAACGGGCCCGCCCCCGACGGCCGGCACGTCACCGGCACCGTCTGGCTGAACCCCGACCACGGGCCCTGGCTGCGAGAACTCGCCGAACACGCCCAACCGGTCTGGTGCACCAGCTGGAACCACCTCGCCGCCGCATGGATCGCGCCACGGCTGGGCCTGCCGACCACCTGGCCGCACGTCCCCGTCCACGCCGGCGGGGTCCGCTTCGGCCACCAGAACAAACTCAGCCCCCTGTACGCCTGGGCCGCGCGGCGCCCACTCGCCGTCCTCGACGACGAGTTCGGCGGCAAGGACCCCACCACCGCCGGCCAGCGCACCGCCGACGGCGCACCCACCCTGCTCCACCCGGTCGACCCGTACAACGGGCTGCGCCGCGCCGACATCGACAGGGTGCTGACCTGGCTGGCTGAGCTCTAGCCACGCCATACCGGCACCGCAGAACTCCGTTCACCCGGATTCACGGGGCCGCATCCAACGCCTAGGGATGCGGGCCCCGTGCCGCAACGACAGGGAGTTGACGATGGACAACACGTTCGACGCCGCCGACGAACCGGACGTCGACCGGCCACCCCGACTCAGCGTCGGCGACCCGGAACTGCGCAAGACCCGCCGGCTCGCCCGCGAGTGCGCCACCTGCATCTTCAAGCCCGGCAACCCGATGCACCTCACCCCCGGCCGGCTCCAGCAGATGGTGTCCGAAGCGCGCGGCGACGCGGGATACATCATCTGCCACTCGACGCTGCCCTACGCCGGCAGCCCGGTCCCGCCCGCGCTCTGCCGTGGCTTCGCCGACCGCTACCGCACCTGGCAACTCCAGGTCATGGAACACCTCTGGGGCTTCGTCGACGTCGAGCCACCCGACCCCGACACGGACCCCGCCCCCAGCGCCGAATGCCTGGGAGGCACCGACCATGCGTGACATCGACGAGCTCCTCCGGCGTCAAGAGCGGATCATCGACGCCATCGGCTGGGCCGTCACGTATGTCCTGCCCACCGACGACGGCACCATCCCCACCGCCCCGTTCGCCTACACCGTCGGGCTCACCGCCTACGACTACCCCGAACTGATCACCGCCGGACTGCCACCCGAGGTCGCCCACAGTCTGCTCAACGACCTGGCCCGCCGGGTCTACGACCAGGCCGAACGGTTCACCCACGGACAACGCCTCAGCGACCTCATCGCCGGCTACGACGCGATCATCATCGACGGGCCGCCGACGGACGAACTGTTGCCCGGGTTGGCGATCAGCCGCTTCGGCCGCGAACGGGTCCGCCTCCAGCAGATGGTGTGGCCGGACCAGCAGGGCCGGTTCCCCTGGGACGACGGGTACCGCTTCGACCCGCGGACGCAGCCGCTGATCGGCCGGCTGTAGCCGGACACCCGACCGCCGCTGCCCAGCCGAATTCAGCATCGACCTCCATCGGGCGGGGATGGACCGCGAGCGCGCGGGAATCATGTGCCCGGTTGAGTGTTCAGTCGACCAGACCGCCGTCACGGCGGGTCAAGACGGTGTTTTCCTCACAATTCTGGTTCCACCGGCATATCGATGGTGTTGGTGCCACGATGGAAGACGTGCCAACTGCGAAAACAGCTATGCCTGCCGCCTCGCCGCTGGCAGGCGAGCCGATGAAGCCCGCCGATGCCCAGCGGCTCGCGGGAGTGCTGAAGGCGTTCGCCGACCCGGCCCGGCTACGGCTGCTAAGCCTGATCCAGTCCGCCGCGCAGGGGGAAGCATCCGTCAGTGACCTCACCGCGCCGCTGGGTCTGTCCCAGCCGACCGTGAGCCATCACCTTCGGATCCTCACCGAGGCAGGCCTGCTCGAACGCGAGCAGCGCGGCGTCTGGGCGTACTACCGGCTCGTGCCGTCCGCGATCGCGGCGATCGCCGACCTGTTGACTCCGCCCCGAAAGCGAGCGACCAGGAAGGCCCGCTGAGCGGCACCTAGGCGTGCTGACGGTGTTGATCGCCCAGGTATGGCGCTCCCCGGCTGGTTGCGCCCGTTCCTCGGCGTCGGCGTGCTCGACGGCTACATCGCCTTCTCCACCTACGCGGTCGACTGCAACAGCTCGTCGCCGTCGGATGCCCCCGTATCGGCGTGGTCTGCCTGGCCGCGCCCCCGGCCGCCGTGCTGCTCGCCGTGTACGCCGGCATCGTCTGCGCCCGCCTGGTCACGGGCCTGCAGGCCGTTGCCGGCGTGTTGCGCGGGATCGACAGCTTCGGACCCCTCACGGTGCACACCACTGCCTGTCGCTCCCGGAAGACCTGCCGCGAAGGCTCACCCGCACACCATCCGTGGGCGGCGTTATTGATTCTGCACCGCGGTCGCA
>JAEWFB010000297.1 GCA_023389095.1 Actinomycetes bacterium | reverse complement strand
GCGGCGCCTCGACGCCGCTCGAGCCGACCGCGAGGACGCGGCCCCAGCCACGCGCGCGCATCGCCGGCAGCACCTGCCGGACCAGCTCGACGTGCGGCACGAGCAGGGTCTCGGCGGCGGCGCGCGCGCCGGCACCGTCGAGGTCGGCGGCGCGACTGGGCGCGGGTCCGGGACCGTTGAGCACGAGGACGTCCGGGTCGCCGAACGCCTCCCGGGTGGCCGCGAGGACCGTGGCCGCCGCGTCGGGCGAGGTGAGGTCGACGCCGACGCCGACGGCCGAGGGCAGCGACGCCGCGAGCGCCTCGGCGCGACCCGCGTCGCGGCCGGTGACGACGACGTGGGCGCCCTCGGCGGCGAGCGCCGTGGCGACCGCCGCGCCGAGACCGCCGGTGGAGGCGAGGACGAGGGCCACGCGGCCCTCGAGCCCGAGGTCCATCAGGCGACCCCGGCCGTGACGCGGGTGGAGACGCCCGTCGCCGCCTCGGTGGCGTCGAGGTGGGCGGCGAGCAGCGGCCGGAGCGAGTCGGGCAGCAGCCGCGCCGGTGGGCGCACCCCCGCCTCGGCGATGAGGCCACGACGGCGCAGGCACTCCTTGCGAACCGCGAGGGCGATGCCGACCTGCTGCTCGAACGTGATGAGCGGCAGGTAGGGCAGCAGCTCGGCCCGGGCCCGCTCGGGAGCGGCCGGGTTCCACGCCTCGACGGTCGCGACGAGGCCCTCGGGGTAGGAGAAGCCGGTCATCGCTCCCGCTGCGCCGCAGGCCAGCTCGTCGAGCAGGTTGATGCCGCCGAGGCCACCGAACACGGGCACGCCGCACCGCGCGGTCAGCTCGGCCACCGCCACCGGCGTCGGGGGTGCCTCCGCCTTGACGGCCGTGACGTGGGGCGAGCGGGCGACGAGGTCACCGAGCACCACCGACGACACGTTGACACCGCTGACGACGGGGTAGTCCTGCACGACGATGTCGGCTCCCGAGGCCTGGTGCACGGCCAGCAGGTGCGCGTCGAGGGTGGCGGCGTCGGCGCTGTTGGCCTGGACCATGACGCCGGCGAGACGGTCGCCGACGAGCTCGACGGCCATCCGCGCCTCGTCGACGACAGGGGCCGTGGCGAGCGACGTGCACCCCACGACGAGTGGGAGGTCGGTCGTCTCGAGGACGGTCTCGAGCACGAGCCGGCGCTCGGCCCACGAGAGGCGCGCGGCCTCTCCGAAGACGCCGAGCACCGTGAGGCCGGCGACACCGGCCTGGTCGGCGTGCTCGACGAGCTGGGCGATGCCGTTGTCGTCGACGTCGAGGGTCGAGCCGGCGAAGGGGGTCGCGAGCACCCCCCACACTCCGGGCCGCATGTGCCGGTTCACCGGTCGCTCCACACGGGGGCGCGCTTCTCGCGGAACGCCTCGACGCCCTCGGTGGCGTTGGGGCTCGCCAGGCACTCCATCAGGGCGGGCAGTCGCTGGGCCCGGGCGTCACGGTCGGTGAGGTGGTCGGTGCGGTTGACGATCTGCTTGATGGCTCGCAGCGACGTCGGGGCGCACGCGAGGACGTCGGCGAGCCAGCGGTCGACGGCGGCGTCGAGCTCGTCGGGTGCCACCACCTCGTTGACGAGACCGAGGTCGCGCATCTCCTCGGCGCGCACGCGTCGGCCCGTGAGCAGGATCGACATGGCCCGGGTGTACGGGATGCGACGGACGAGCTTGACGATGCCGCCGTCGAGCGGGAGCCGTCCGACGCGAGGCTCGGTGAGCCCGAACTGGGCGGTGCTCGAGGCGATGACGATGTCGGCCCCGAGGACGATCTCCATGCCGCCGCCGAACGCGTACCCGTTGACGCGCGCGATGACGGGCACGTCGAGCGTCCGGCGCAGGCTCAGGCCGGCGAACCCGTTGGGGTCGAGGTCGGCCCAGTAGTCGATGCCGTTCTTGCCGGTGCCGGCCACCGACATGTCGGCCCCGGTGCAGAAGGCCCGTTCGCCGGCACCGGTGACGACGACGGCGTGCACGCTCGGGTCGCGCTCGATCTCGTCCCAGATCTCGTTGCACCGCTGGTTCGTCGCGTCGTCGACGGCGTTGAGCACGTGCTGGCGGTCGATGGTCACGTACGCGACGCGTCCGCGCCGCTCGTAGCGCACCTCGTCGACGCGCTCGGCCGGGTCGGTCACGGTGGCGCTCACCGGATGACCCCGTCCGACAGCAGCGCCGCGACGCGTTCCTCGTCGTAGCCGAGCTCGCGCAGCACCTCGGCGTTGTGCTCGCCGAGCATCGGCGCCGGGCGGCGGGCCGCGTTCGGCGTGGCCGAGAGCCGGATCGGGGAGTCGAGCACGCGCATGGTGCCGGCGTGCGGGTGCTCCATCTCGACGACCATGCCGTTGGCGGCGGTCTGCTCGTCGGCGAGCGCCTCGACGAGGCTGCGGACCGGCGCGCAGAGGATGTCGACGGCCTCGAGCCGCTCGACCCAGTGCGCCGTCGTGTCGGTGGCGAAGCGCTCGCGGAAGAGCGCCTGCAGCTGCGGCCGGTTCTCGAACTGGCCCTCCAGGGTGTCGAACCCGGGCTTGGTCGACCAGTCCTCGTCGAGCTCGAGGGCCTTGCTGATGTCGCGCAGCGGGTTCTCCTTGAACGCCCCGACCATGCACACCGCGCCGTCGCTCGTCGGGAAGACGCCCGACAGCGGCATCGCGGCCCAGTTGACCTCGTGCCCGCGGTTGAGCTGGGTCGAGGCCTCCTGCATCTGCATGTGGAGCATCGAGTCGTACATGTTGACCTGTACCTTCTGGCCCTCGCCCGTGCGGTCGCGCGCGATGAGGGCCAGCAGGATGCCCTGGCACAGGTGCATGCCGGTCGTGTAGTCGGCGAGCGTCGTCGGGTAGACGCTGAGCGGCACCGTGTCGTCGGACCGCCGCCACATGACACCGGAGTACGCCTGGGCGATGACGTCCTGGCCGCCCTTGTGGGCGTACGGACCGGTCTCGCCGAAGCCGGTGCCGGAGGCCCAGACGATGCTCGGGTTGACCTGCCGGAGGTCCTCGTAGCCGAAGCCCATCCGCTCCATGACGCCGGCGCGGAAGTTGCTGACGACGACGTCGGAGCGCCGCACGAGGTCGAGGACGACCTCCCGGCCCGTCTCGGTGCGCGTGTCGATGGTGACCGACCGCTTGTTGCGGTTGATCGAGATGAAGATCGGGTTCTCCTGGCCGGCCGGGTCGGGCAGCGAGTTGCGCGACAGGTCGCCCCAGACGGGCCGCTCGACCTTGATGACCTCGGCCCCGTAGTCGGCGAGCATCTGCGTGCACGACGGGCCCATGTAGACCTGCGTGAAGTCGAGGACGGTGACGCCCTCGAGGGCGCGCGGGCTGGAGGGGGTGGAGGGTGCTGACGTCGTCATCGCTGGTGCTCCTCGGTGGAGGTGGTCGGGGTCGTCGCGTCGATGGTCGCGTTGGGCGCCGGACGGTCCCCCGGGTCGGCCCCCTGGTCGCGCATCCGCAGCTGGATCTCGTCGACCGGCACGTCGCGGACCGGGAGGGCCTTCTCGACGGCGAGTGCCGCCGCGATGCCCGCCGCCTGTCCCTGGGCCATGCACGGCGGGATCTCGCGGGACATCCGCTGGGCCTCCGGTGTCGCCGAGTAGTGTCGCCCCGCGACGATGAGCTGGTCCACCCCGACGGGCAGCAGCGCGCGGTAGGGCGTGTAGTAGTCGCGGCCGCGCGCCACCGAGTCGGCGAAGTGCCGGCGGCTCACGACGTCGTCCTTCGTGACGACGTACTCGCCCTGCAGCAGCCGGGTCTGCCGCACGCCCATCTGCTGGGCCACGTCGAGCACGTAGGCGTTCTCGAAGCCGGGCAGGGTGGCCCGGATCTCCGGCAGCGCGGCCGCGATCCGGTCGCGGGCCGCGAACTCGGCGCTGGTCAGCGACTCCGGGTCGGCGCCGTCGAAGCCGGTCATGTGCGGGGTGTTGCACCAGACCACACCGGGCAGCGGGGTCTTGAGCCACCACAGCTCCCACGCGCCACCGAGCAGCCGCTTGATCCGGCGGTTGACGGCCCGCGCCTCCTTCGGGTGCTCCTGCTCGAAGCGCTGCGCCGCATCGGTGTCGACGCCGCCGAGGCGGAAGACGAGGGTGACGAGGTAGGAGTCGTGGGCGTACGGCGCGCCGGCCCGGGAGGCGACGTCGATGTCGCCCGTCGTGTCGATGACGACGTCGCCGAGGATGGCCTGCGGGCCCTGCTTGGTCTCGACGACGACCCCCTTGAGGACGCCGTCGTCGACGATCGGCCGGGAGAACCAGCTGTGCATCCGCAGGTGCACCCCGGACTCGCGCACGAGGTCGACCGACGTCGCCTTCCACGCGTCGGGGTCGAAGGCGACCGCGTAGCAGATCGGCTTCGGGTTGCTGTGCGAGTGGAAGTCGAAGGTGCCCCACCGACCCCACTTGTTCCACAGCTCCTGCGAGGCGGCCCGCTCTTCGACGGGCGGGTAGACGGCGAGCTTGGTGCGCGCCATCCGCTCGACGTACTCGTCGACGATGCCCGTCACGGTGATCTCGTCACCGTTGACCATGTCGTCGAGGACGAGAACCATTCCGCCGGAGGCGAGTCCGCCGAGGGCCGAGTACCGTTCGACGAGCGTGACGTCGACGTCGCTGCGTGCGGCCGACACGGCGGCGCTCACGCCGGCCGGGCCGCCGCCGACGACGACGACGTCGCTTCGGCGCACGACGGGGGCGGTCACCTCGTCGGAGCTGATGGCTAGCTTCTGGGTGTTCATGGCGGTGGAACTCACTCTCCGGCGAAGATGCCGCTGCGGCGGCGGGCGACGACGTACAGGACGACGCTGATGACCGACAGCGCGGCGGTGTAGACGGGGAAGGCCCACTGGCGGTCGTTGCTCTGGAGCCAGACGAGCAGGTAGGACGCCGTGCCACCGAAGAGGGCCACCGCGACGCCGTAGCCGACGCCGGTGCCGGTCGCCCGGCAGAACTTCGGCATGAGCGAGGCGGACACGACGTTGTAGAGCGTCATGTTGGCGACGAGCACGACGCCGCCGCCGAGGACCACGAGGGCGAAGGTGCCCATGCCGGGCCCGGTGTAGAGCAGCATGAGGAAGACCGCCGGCACCGAGGCGAGGCGCGTCAGGATGAAGGCACGCGAGAGCGTGACCCGGTCGGCGACGCGGCCGGTGACGATCGAGCCGACGAGGAGGATGACGCCGAGCAGCGTCGTCACGCCGAAGACAGCCGTGGAGTTCTCCTTGAACGAGGTGCGCGCGAGGGTCGGCAGACCGACGTTCCACGCGTAGTTGAACGCCTGGGCGCTGCCGACCACGAAGACGATCGCCAGCAGTCCGAGCCAGTGCCGGCGCACGCCCGCCCACGTACCGCCGGTCGTCTCGCTCCGCTCCTCCTCGGCCAGCGTCTCGGGCAGGGCGCGGCGCAGGTAGAGCACGAAGAAGCTGAGTGCCGCACCGAAGAGCAACGGCACCCGCCAGCCCCACGTCGCCATGGCGTCCCCGCCGATGAGGTAGCTCGTCGCGAAGCTGACGAGTGACGCGAGCAGGATGCCGAAGTTGACGAAGAAGCTGATGTAGCCGGCGGCCCGGCCCTCGTGGCCCTTGGGCATGACCTCGATGGCGAAGGCCGTGGACAGCGGCGCCTCGACGCCGGTCGACAGGCCCTGGAGCAGCCGGCACACGAGCAGCAGCACCCCGGCCCACACACCGATCGAGTCGTAGGTGGGCATCAGGCCGATCACGAGCGTCGTCACGGCCATGGTGCCGACCGACCAGAGCATGACGCTGCGCCGGCCGATCCGGTCGGCGACGGTGCCGAACAGGGCACCGCCGAGCGGGCGGACGAAGAAGCCGACGGCGAAGACCGCGAGCGCGTCGAGCGTGGCCGACACGGGGTCGGTCTTGGCGAAGAAGAGCGGGCCGATGAACGTGGCCAGCAGGCCGAAGATCATCCAGTCGTACCACTCGAGCGTGTTGCCGAGGCCGAGGCCGAGCATGGCCCGACGCGTGGAGTGGGGGCGGCCGTCCGAGGCGTCGGGCGTCGTGGCTGTGGTCGCTTTCGGGGTAGCGGTCATGGCGAACTCTCCGGTTCGTGACGGGAGTGCGTTTCAGGGCGCACTCGAGGGAACCCGTGGCGCAGGGCGTCCGGGACCTGGGGATGGGGAGGTCGGCGAGGAGGCGTTCCGGCCGGAGCCGGGCGGTCGTCTACCAGGTGGGTGGGGTGCTCACCCAGACGGCGGTGCAGTCCTCGGTGTCCGACGGGTTGGCGTACCAGTGCGGGATGGTGGAGCTGTAGCGGATCGAGTCCCCGGCGTGGAGCCGGTGACGCACGCCGTCGAGGTAGACGTCCTTGGTCCCCGACAGGACGATGCCGAACTCCTCGCCGTGGTGGGTGTACGGCGTGGCACTCGTGTCGTAGCCGGGTGGCGTGACCACCCAGTTGGCCTCGAGCGCACCGTTGAGGTCGGGGGTCAGCAGCTCGTAGACGCCGCCGTCATCGGTGGCCAGACCGTGACTGTCGAGGCGGCGCCGCTGGTCCTTGCGGACGACGACGTGCTCCGTCTCGATCGGCTGGAGCAGCTGGCCCACGGGCAGCTGCAGCCCGTGTGCGAGCTGGACCAGGGTGGCGAAGGAGGGGTTGCCGTGACCGCGCTCGATCTGGCTGATGAGCCCGGCGCTCACCCCGGCGTTCTGGGCGAGCTTCTCCGTGGTCAGCGCTCGTTCCTTGCGCAGGGAACGCACCCGGGCCCCGAAGTCGGCCAGCATGGCCTCCATCGGGACACCGTTGGTGTTCGCGGTGTCGCTGCTCACGGAAAACTCCTTCGTTCTACGTGCCCCCAAGCATACGAATCGTCTTCACTATGCCAATGGTTTCTTTAGCAGAATGAAGAACGGGGGCGACCGGACGAGCTCAGTGACCCAGCAGCGTGCGGACGCGCTCGGCACCGACGGCCAGCAGCAGCGTCGGCAGGCGCGGGCCGGTGTCGGTGGACACGAGCAGGCGGTACACGAGCACGAAGAACGCGCGCTGCGCCGCCGACAGCTCGGGGTCCTTGACCTTGGCCTCGGGGTCGATGCCCCGCTGGATCTTCGGCACGGCGTACACGAGGTGGGTCAGGCCGTCGACCGACCAGTGCGCGTCGAGGCCCTCGACGAGCAGGCGCAGCGACTCGCGCTGCTCGCCGTCGAGGCCGGCGAGCAGGTCGGCGTCGGGCGTCTCGCGCACGATGGTGCGGTCCTCGGCGGGCACGTAGCCGAGCATCCAGCGCTCGGCGCAGTCGAGCCGCGGGCGCAGGTCGTCGGTGGACCCGACCGGGTTGTCGGGGTCGAGCTCGGACAGGATGCGCACGGCCTGGGCCTCGTCGCCCTGCGTGATGTCGATGACGGAGGCGATGGTGCGGAACGGCATCGGGCGCGGCGTCGAGGGCAGCGCGCCGGACGCGGTCGACGTGGCGCGCAGGTGCGCGGCGAGGTCGCCCGGCTGGGCGCTGCCACCGGCGACCTTGCGGTTCAGGGCATCCCACTCGTCGTAGAGCCGCTGCAGCTCGGGACCGAAGGCCACGTCGAAGCTCTGGTTGGGGCGGCGTCGGGCGTAGAGCCAGCGCAGCACCGGCGGCTCCATCACCTCGAGGGCGTCGTTCGGGATCGGAACGCCGCCCTTGGACGAGCTCATCTTGGCCATGCCGGCGATGCCGACGAAGGCGTACATCGGGCCGATCGGACGCTCCCAGCCGAAGACCGGCGCGAGGTCCTTGCC
>JAEWFB010000480.1 GCA_023389095.1 Actinomycetes bacterium | reverse complement strand
TCGACGTCGACCTTGCCGGTCAGCTGGGTGCTCATGCGACCTCCTCCCGCCCGAAGAGCCCCGAGGGCCGGACGAGGACGACGACCGCCATGAGGACGAAGATGACGATCTGGGCGAACGCGGGGGCGTAGGCGACGCCGTACGCCTCGACGAGTCCCACGAGGAACCCGCCGACGACGGCGCCGAGGATCGAGCCGAGGCCGCCGATGACGACGACGGCGAACAGGATGATGATGAAGTTGCTGCCCATCTCGGCGGTGATGGCCCGCGTCGGGGCGGCGAGGACACCGGCGAGGCCGGCGAGGGCGATGCCGAATCCGAACACCGGAGTCACGAAGCGTCCGACGTTGATGCCCAGGGCCCGCGTGCGCTCGGCGTCCTCGGTGGCGGCCCGCACGATCATGCCGATGCGGGTGCGCGTCAGCAGCAGCCCGACGGCCACGCAGACGACGACGCTGAAGAGGCAGGCGAAGATCGCGTAGACCGACAGGTTGACGCTGCCGATCGTCACCTGCCCACCCAGCCCGGCAGGGATCTGGTAGGGCAGGCCGGAGACGCCGTACCGCTGCTTGACGGCCTCGACGATGATCAGCGTCAGGCCGAAGGTGAGCAGGAAGTTGTAGAGGGGGTCGAGCGCGAGGAGCCAGCGCACGAGGAGCCGCTCCATGAGGACCCCGAAGACGAACATCAGGACCGGGACGACGACGAGCGCCGTCCAGAACCCGACGTGCAGCTCGGCGAGGAGCACCGCGGAGATGACAGCACCGAGCATGTAGCAGGCGCCGTGCGAGAAGTTGACGACGCCGAGGACGCCGAAGATCACCGCGAGGCCGAGGGCCGACAGCGCGTAGAAGCCGCCGGCCGCGAGGCCCTGCAGGGTGTACTGGATGAATTCGCTCATGTCACAGACTCGTTCGCGTTCGTCGCGCAGACCCGAAGGGTCCTCGACGCTCGGTGGACGGTGGGTGTGGCGTGGCGGACCGGGTGGCCGTCCGACGCGTGAGAGCACGCACCGGACGGCACGTCGACCCGGTCAGCCCATCGTGCAGTCGGGGTTGGCAGGGCCGTAGGCCTCGGCCGCGGGGATCGTCTTGACGATGTCCTCGTAGTCCCAGTCCTCGGGGGCCGAGCTCTTGACCTTGGCGAGGTACACGTCGTGGATGACGGCGTGGTCGGCCTTGCGCACCTCACCGTTGCGGAGGAACACGTCGTTGATCTTCTTGCCCTCGAGCTGTGACACGACGGCGTCGGCGTTGTCGGTGCCCGCCGCCTGGACGGCCTCGAGGTAGTTCAGGGCGGCCGAGTAGTTCGCGGCGTGGGCGAAGGACGGACGCGTGTTCGTCTTGGCCTTGAACCGGTCGGCCCAGGCCTTGTTCTGGGCGTCGAAGTTCCAGTACCACGGGTCGGTGAACTGGGTCCCGGCGAACTGGTCGACGCCGAGGGAGTGGATGTCGGTGATGAACATCAGACCCACGGCGAGGGTGACCTTGCCCTTGAGCGGGCTCTGGTTGAACTGCTTGACGAAGTTGATGAGGTCGCCGCCGGCGTGCATCGAGCCGATGACCTTCGGGTTGCCCTCGCCCGCCTTGGTGATGAAGGTGGCGAAGTTGTCGCTCGGGAACGGCGAGGCGATCGACTGGCCGACGGAACCTCCGGCCGCCTGGATCTCCTTGGTGAACGACTTGTTCATGTCCTGGCCGAAGGCGTAGTCGGGGTACACGATGTTCCAGCTCGTGCCGCCCGCCTTGGTGATGGCCCCGGCGGTACCCCGCGCGAGCACGCCCGTGTTGTAGGCCCAGTGGAACGTGTACTTGTTGCACTGGGCGCCGGTGAGGGCCGTGGTTCCCGCGCCGATGTTGATGTAGAGCTTCTTCTTGTTCTTGGCCTGCGTCGCGACGGCGAGACCGGCTGCCGAGTTCGGCACGTCGAGGATGATGTCGGCCTTGTCGCGGTCGTACATCTCCTGCGCCTTGGAGTTGGCGACGTCGGCCTTGTTCTGGTGGTCGGCGGTGACGATCTCGATGTCCTTGGCGACCGCCTTGTCGCCGTACTTCGCCTTGTAGTCGTCGATCGCCATCTGGATGGCGACCTTCGAGTTGGGGCCGGAGAGGTCCTTGTAGACGCCGGACTGGTCGTTGAGCAGACCGATGACGACCTTGTCGTCGGTCAGCTTGCTCGAGCCGCCGGACTGGGGGCCGCCCTGCCCGCACGCGGCGAGCGCGAGCGAGGCCGTGGCGGCCACCGCCAGCGATGCGTGGATCTTGCTGCTACGCATGTCCCCTCCTGGGGTGACGTCGGATGTGTCGTGCTGGATGTGTGGTGCCGAGGTGTGGTGCCGGATGTGTCGCGGTGGTGCGCTGGTGCGTCGGTGGAACCGGGGGTGACGCGGGTTGACGCAGCTCCGGACCGGGCCCGGAAGGGCACGGCCGGACGGGGGTTACATCCCGAGGTGGGTGAGCAGCTCGCCCTCGCGGGAGCGGAACTCGTCGTTGTCGAGGTGCTCGACGACCTGGCCCTGGGCGAGCAGGTAGTGCCGGTCGGCGACGGTCGAGGCGAACTTG
>JAEWFB010000467.1 GCA_023389095.1 Actinomycetes bacterium | reverse complement strand
CGGCCAGCGGCCGGTGGTCGTACCCGCCGAAGCGGTCCGGCACGACCAGCGCCCGCGCCTCGGTGTGCCGGGCCAGGTAGGTCAGCTCGGCCTCGCGGTGCGACGGCAGCGCGAACACCGGTACGGCGCCGAGGCGGAACAGGCCGAGCGCGACCACCACGAACGCGGCCGTGTTCGGCAGTTGCACCACGACCCGGTCCTCGGCGCGCAGGCCGAGCCGGTGCAGACCGGCGGCGAACCGGTCGGCGGCGGCGTCGAGTTCGGCGTAGGTCATCCGGCCGCCGGTGTCGACGACGGCGGTGCGGCCGGGGTGCCGGCGCGCCCCCTCACGGCCGATCTCGCCGAGCAGCTCACCGGTCCAGATGCCCGCGGCGCGGTAGCGTTCCGCGTCCGTGTCGGGCCAGGCGACACAACCTTTCAGCACCGCACGACTCCTCTGTCAACTGTGGACGCGTCCGCCTCGGGCGAGGTGCGCTCCACCTTGGCCGGTGCCGTCGCGGCCCGGCAAGCGGTCAGCGTTGCCGCCCGCGGGGCCCGGCTGCGATCCTGCGCGGGCGCAGGTCCCCCCGGTCGTGACCGGGTGCGACTGCGGATGCGCATCAGTTGCACAGCCGGCCGCCCGGCCGGGGCACTGTCATCCGACGGGAGGGGACGTATGGGCCCGGATGTCAACGGCGGCGACGGGCGGGGCAAGGAGTGCCGGTCGGACGCGGGTGAGCTGAGCGCGCGCACCGAGGCCGGCCGGCGGATGGTGGAGCTGGCGCAGGAGCACGCCGCCGACTTCGCCACCCGCGCCGCCGACCACGACCGGGACAACACGTTCGTCCGGGAGAACTTCGAGGCGATGAAGGCCAGCGGCTTTCTCGCCGCCACCGCGCCGCGGGAGTTCGGCGGCCTCGGCGTGTCGTCCCTGCACGACCTCGTCGTCGCGGTGTCCCGGCTCGCCCGCGGCTGCCCGTCCACCGCGATCGCCGCGAACATGCACCTGGGGTTCGTGTGGAGCACGGCCCGGGGCTGGCGGGCCGCCGCGCAGCCGCCGCCGCAGCTCACCATGTTGCTGCGGCTGCTCGGCCGGGGCCGCATCGTGGTGTCGCACGCCGGCACCGAGCCCGGCGGCGGGGCGATCAGCTTCCCGCGTACGACGGCCGAGCCGGTCCCCGGCGGCTACCGGATCAACGGGCACAAGATCTTCGCCACGAACGCCGAGATCGCCGAGACGGTGGTGGTGTTCCTGCGGGTGCCCGACGGCGCGGGCTGGTTCAACGCCGGCACCGCCGTGGTGCGCACCGGCACACCAGGGATGACAGTGGAACGCACCTGGGACGCACTCGGCATGCGGGGCTCGGGCAGCCACGACATCCGCTTCACCGACTGCGTCGTCGGGCGGGACATGGTGCTGGTCGGCCGCCCACTGGGGGAGATGGCCACCGAGTGGCCGGGCCTGCTGGCGGTGAACTTCCCGCTCGTGGCCGCGTACGTGGGCATCGCCGAGCGGGCGATGAGCCACGTGACGGAGCTGGCCGTGACGCGCCGCCAGCAGCCCTCCGGCCAGTTGCTCGCACACCGCGCGCCGGTGCGGTCGCAGGTGGCGGAGATGGCGGTGGAGCTGGCCGTCGCGCGGGCCACGCTGGGCCGGGCCGCGGAGGCGATCGATGCGTTCCTGGCCCGCCCCGACGCCGAGGTGGAGCCGGCCGACGCGTACCGCGCCATCGAGGACTTCCAGGTCGCGAAGCTGGTCGTGAACCGGTCCGCGGCCGCGGTGGTCGACCGCGCGATGGCGGTGACCGGCGGCCAGTCGTACCGGACCGGGCACCTGCTCAACCGCCTCTACCGGGACGTGCGCGCGGGCGGGTTCATGCAGCCGTACTCGCCGCCGGAGGCGCTGGAGTTCGTCGGGCGTACCGCGCTGGGCCTGGATCCGTTCGAGGAACTGCGGGACAGCCTGGCGTCGGCCCGCGCGGCGGCGGCCGCCGGCTGACGGGGGAGGGCCGTCAGCCCGTGCGGTCCGCCGGCCGCCCGTCGCGGCGCAGATACCACAGCGGGATGCCGACGACCTCGACGGTCTTGGTCAGCTCCCAGCCGAGCGCGGTGTAGAAGCGCACGTTCGCCTCGGTGTCGGTCTCGCCCCAGGTGGGACGCGGGTCGCCGGCCATCACGTCGAGCAGCGCCTGCATGAGCGCCTCGCCGATGCCCCGGCCCTGGAAGCGCGGCTCGACGCCGACCGGACCGACGTGCCAGTGTGGCTCGGCCAGGTCGTGGATCGCGTAGTGCGCCCGGACGTACTCGGCCCGGGCCGGGTCGCCCACCGGCGGCGCCGCGCCGAGCGCGATCCGGCGGGCGTCGCTGTCCAGCGCGGTGCCGATGCAGCCGCCGGGCGGGACCGCCGCGGCGGCGCCGACCAGGCAGCCCTTGTAGAACGCGCCGATCTGCGGCGGCGCGGGACGGTGGAAGAAGGCCGTCCAGATGGGCATCAGCCCGGCCAGCCGGTCCAGCGGCTCGTCGCCGAACATCGCGTACGTGGTGGGGTTGTCCCGCATCGCGCGGGCGACCAGTCCGGCGGCCGGCCGGCGGTCGTCCTTGCGCAGCTCTCGTATCTGGAGTGTGGGCAGGGTCCGGGGTACGGCTCTGGTGTCGGTCACGGGCGCACGCTAACAGCGGCGCGGCGGCCCGGGCAGGGGCGTGACGACGGCGTCCGTGATCCTTGTGGCGGCGGCGATCCGGCACCTATGTTGCCTCGGAGTTCTCGGTTCTGTCGCACCGACCGGAGTGGGGAAGACGAGATGGCTTTGGACCAGGCGAGCGGCCAGGAAACGAACAGGGCGGATCCCGCCACCGTCGTGCACGGCATCGTCGAGGAGGTCGCGGGCGTCGACGTACGGCCCGACGAGAGCTTCTTCGACCTCGGGCTCGACTCCATCCAGCTGATGCAGGTGTGCAACCGCATCAACGAGGAGTTCGGCGAGGTCATCGATCTGTTCCTGCTGTTCGAGAATCCCACTGTCAACGAGTGCGTGTCCGTCATCAGCGCGCAGCGGTCGGGCTGAGCATGCCGACGCCCGAGGTGTGGTGCGGCCTGAAACTCACGCACGACGGCGGCGTCGCCGCCATCGAGGGGAACCGCCTGCTGTTCTCGATCGAGGCGGAGAAGCTGGAGAACCGGCCCCGGCACGCCACCATGCACGAGGCGGCCGACATCGTCGCCCAGCTCGCCGCCAACGGCCTGGCCCCGGGTGACCTCGCCGGCGTCGCGGTGGACGGCTGGGCGCGCGGCGCGCAGGGCGAGACCTGGGTCGAGGTCGCCGACGCCGCCGGCACGCTGCACCCGGTCGAGGTGGCCGGCTACCACGACGAGCCGGGCGCCGGCCGGTTGCTGACCGGGGTGACCGGCAGCGCGCCGCTGCTCGGGGCGCCGACGCCGTTCCGCAGCTTCAGCCACGCCACCGACCACGCGCTGTCCAGCTACTGCACCAGCCCGTTCGCCGCCCGGCGGCAGCGTGCCCTGATCACCGTCTGGGACGGCGGCATGGTGCCGTGCCTGTACGTGTTCGACCCGGAACGGGTGAGCCTGGAGTGCCTGGGGCCGGTCGGCTCGATCTCCGGCGCGCTGTTCCCGATCTTCTGCTCGCACTTCGCGCCGTTCAAGATCGACCACGGCACCCGGCGCGCGAACGATCCCGGCCCCGGCCTGGAGGCGCTGCTGCCGATCGCGGGCAAGGCGATGGCGTACGCGGCGCTGGACACGGTCAGCGAGGAGGCGGTGGCCGTGATGGCCGCCGTGACCGAGGAGATCGGCCTGGTCGACGCGGCGATCCCGGCGTACCTGTGGAGCCGCCGGGTGCTCACCCGCACCGCGCCGCTCGGCCTGTCCGACGCGGCGCTCGTCGGCTCGATCCAGGAGTTCCTGTTCCGGGTCTTCGCAGCCGGGCTCGACGGCCTGCTGTCCCGGCGGCCGGACCTGGACGGCCTGCCGATCTGCCTGTCCGGCGGCTGCGCGCTCAACATCAAGTGGAATGCCGGGCTGCGGGCGAGCGGCCGGTTCG
>JAEWFB010000432.1 GCA_023389095.1 Actinomycetes bacterium | reverse complement strand
CGAAGACGTCGGCGCGCTCGACGATGAGGGTGTTGGCGTTGCTGATGTCGAGGCCGGTCTCGACGATCGTCGTGCAGACGAGGACGTCGAAGCGCTTCTGCCAGAAGTCCTCGACGACCTGCTCGAGACGGTGCTCGC
The DNA here is from genome assembly GCA_023389095.1 of Actinomycetes bacterium. GTDB lineage: Bacteria > Actinomycetota > Actinomycetes > Actinomycetales > Dermatophilaceae > Monashia. The sequence continues at coordinate 11,363 of JAEWFB010000432.1, read as the reverse complement.
CCATCTGGCCGTGCGCCGTGGCGATGCGGGCCTCGGGCACGAGCTCGCGCAGCCGGCTCGCGGCCTTCTCGATGCTGCTCACCTTGTTGTGGACGAAGAAGACCTGGCCCTCGCGGAGCAGCTCGCGTCGCAGCGCGGCGGTGATCTGCTTCTCGTCGTACGCGCCGACGTAGGTGAGGACCGGGTGGCGCTCCTCGGGCGGCGTTGCGAGCGTGGACATCTCACGGATGCCGGTGACCGCCATCTCGAGCGTGCGCGGGATCGGCGTGGCCGACATCGACAGGACGTCGACCGCGGTGCGCATCGTCTTGAGCAGCTCCTTGTGCTCGACGCCGAAGCGCTGCTCCTCGTCGACGATGACGAGACCGAGGTCCTTGAAGCGGACCTCCTTGGACAGCAGGCGGTGCGTGCCGATGACGAGGTCGACGCCGCCGTCGGCGAGGCCCGCGAGGACCTCCCTGGCCTCCTTGTCGGTCTGGAACCGGGACAGCGCCTTCACGACGACGGGGAACTGGGAGTAGCGCTCGGAGAAGGTCTGGAAGTGCTGGCTGACCAGGAGCGTCGTCGGCACGAGGACGGCGGCCTGCTTGCCGTCCTGGATCGCCTTGAAGGCCGCCCGGACCGCGATCTCGGTCTTGCCGTACCCGACGTCGCCGCAGATGAGCCGGTCCATCGGGACCTGCTTCTCCATGTCGGCCTTGACCTCGTCGATGCTGCTCAGCTGGTCGGGCGTCTCGACGTAGGCGAAGGCCTCCTCGAGCTCGCGCTGCCACGGGGTGTCGGGCCCGAAGGCGTGGCCCTTGGTGGCCTGCCGCGCGCTGTAGAGGCGGATGAGGTCGGCGGCGATCTGCTTGACGTAGCGCTTGGCCCGCGACTTGGTCTTGGTCCAGTCGGAGCCGCCCATCTTGTTGAGGGTGGGCTGCTCGCCGCCGACGTACTTCGTCACCTGGTCGAGCTGGTCGGTGGGCACGTAGAGGCGGTCACCGGGCTGGCCGCGCTTGCTCGCGGCGTACTCGATGACGAGGTACTCGCGGGTGGCGCCGGCGACGGTGCGCTGCATCATCTCGACGAAGCGGCCGACGCCGTGCTGCTCGTGGACGACGTGGTCGCCGGGTCGCAGCTGGAGCGGGTCGACCTGGTTGCGGCGGCGCGAGGGCATCCGGCGCATGTCCTTGGTCGAGGTGGAGCCGGCCTGGCCGGTGAGGTCGGTCTCGGTGAGGATCTCGAGCCGGGCGCCCTCGTGGACGAACCCGCGCCCCAGCGACATGCACGTGACGGTGACGAAGCCGGGCTCGAGCGGGTCGGCCGCGCCGGCGGCGAGGGCGCGGTCGAGGGAGCGCACCGGCACCTCGTGCTCGCGCAGCACCTCCCCGACGCGCTTGGCCAGGCCCGGGCCCTCGGTGACCACCGCGACGACCCAGCCGTCGCGGGCCCGCTCACGCAGGTGGGCGACGGCCCGCTCGGTGTCGCCGCGGAAGGCCTCGGCGTCGACGGTGCGCACCGCGAGGCGCTCGTCGACGTCGTCGTCCTCGATGACGAGCTCGGCGTCGGAGGCGAAGGGGGTGAGGGTCCACCACGGACGCTCGTGGGCGATGGCGTGCGCCCGCACCTGGGCCAGCGTCCAGTACGACGCGCTGCCGAGCAGCGACTGGAGGTCGACGGGCACGTCGTTGCCGGCGGCGGCGTTGGCCCAGCTCGCCTCCAGGAACTCCTCGCTCGTGGCGACGAGGTCGTGGGCGCGGCGGCGGATGCGCTCCGGGTCGGCGAGCAGCACGGTGGAGGCGCGCGGCAGGACGTCGAGGACCGACTCCATGCCGTCGACGAGCGCCGGCGCGAGGGACTCCATGCCCTCGACGGCGATGCCCTCGGCGAGCTTGGCCAGCATGTCGGCGACGCCGGGCAGCTGGTCGGCCAGCGCCCGGGCGCGCTCGCGGACGGCGTCGGTCAGCAGCAGCTCGCGGCAGGGCGGGGCCCAGAGGCCGTGCTCGGCGACCTCGAGCGAGCGTTGGTCGGCGACCTTGAACCAGCGCACCTCCTCGACGGTGTCACCCCAGAACTCGATGCGGACCGGGTGCTCCTCCGTCGGCGGGAAGACGTCGAGGATGCCGCCGCGCACCGCGAACTCGCCGCGTCGCTCGACGAGGTCGGTGCGGGTGTAGGCCGCCGCGGCGAGGGCGTCGACGACGTCCTCGAGCGGGCGCTCGTCGCCGCTGCGCAGCGCGACGGGCACGAGCTCGCCCAGGCCACGGGTGAGCGGCTGCAGCACGGCACGCACCGGCGCGACGACGACCGACAGCGGGCCGTACGTCGCATCGGCGGGGTCGGGGTGGGCGATGCGACGCAGCACGGCCAGGCGCCGGCCGACGGTGTCGCTGCGCGGCGAGAGCCGCTCGTGCGGCAGGGTCTCCCACGAGGGGAAGACACCGACGCGCTCGGCCGGCAGGAACGCGCCGAGGGCAGAGGCGAGGTCCTCGGCCTCGCGCGTCGTCGCCGTGACGACGACGACCGGCGCCGCGCCGGGGCCACCGTGGACGGCGTCGGCCCGCGCGGCCAGGGCGGCGACGAGGAAGGGGCGGGTGCCGTCGCTCGCGGACACGTCGACGAGGTGGGCCCGGCCCACCTGCTCGGTCACGTGGCGGACGTCGGGCAGCGCCGTGAAGGCGGAGAGAAGAGGCTGCGGCATCAGGCCGACAGTCTATTGGCGCGACGCGGGCCGTTCGACGACACGTCGCCCGGGGACAGTTCGGCCAAAGGCGTCCCCCGCGGCGTCGGGCCGGTGGAGCATGGGTCGATGGTGGTGACCGGGGAGACGGCCGCGTGACGCGGGCGGCACCCGCAGGTGCGCGTCTCCGGGCCGCCCGGCCCTGGCGTGGTCGCAGCCCGGCCGCCCGACTGGCCCTGGCCTGCTGCCTGCTGCTCGTCGTGCTGACCGTCCTGGTGGTCACGCGAGCCACGCAGGCGGTGGACCAGTCGGTCCTGGACCGGCTGCGGCCCTTCGACGCGTGGGGTGAGGCCCAGGTCGGCTGGAGCCCGTGGATGGACCGGCTGCGGCCGGAGCACATGTACCTGCTGCTCGGCGCCGTGGCGCTCGGGGCATCGCTGTGGCGAGGCTCCTGGTGGCCGGCGGTGCTCGCCGTCGTGCTCGCCGGGGTGTCGGCAGGGCTCGCTCTCGCCCTCAAGGCCGCGGTGCACCGGACGGACCCGCACGGGTTCGTCACCGACAGCGGCGGCGCCTTCCCGTCGGGGCACACGGTCGCGCTCGTCGTGTGCCTCGGTGGCTGCCTCCTCGTGCTCCGGCCGCGCGTGCGCTGGTGGCTGTGGCTGCTCGTGCCGGCCGCGGGCGCGCTCCTCACCACGAGCCTGCTCGTCGCGGGGGCGCACTGGCTCACCGACGTGCTCGGGGGCGCGCTCCTCGGGGTCGCCCTCCTCGCGGTCGGCAGCCGGCTGCGGGTTCGTCGCCTCGCGCACGGGGTGGGTGGCCCTACCCGGCGTGCCGGGGCAGCGGGCCCATGATCTCGGTGACGAGGTCCAGGAGGGCGTTCGCGCTCGCCTCGGGCGACAGGGCGCGGACGCGTCGGTCGCCCAGCTGCGCGTAGGAGGCACGGACGTCGGGGTCGAGCATCCTCGCCATGGCCTGCGCGAGGGAGGCGCGGTCTCCGCGCGGCACGAGCATGCCGTAGGTGCCGCCGTCGGTCACGAAGCGTGGCCCGCCTCCTTGCGAGTCGGTCGTGATGACCGGGCACCCGACGCTCATCGCCTCGGTCAGGACCTGGGCGAAACCCTCCTCGTCGGACGGGAGGACGAACGCCCAGGCCCGCGCCGCGAACCGGAGGGGGTCCTCGACCCATCCGACGGTCCGGGCATCGTCGTGCAGCCCCAGCCTCCGGATCTGCTCGTCGGTGGCGGCCCGCATCGGGCCCTCCCCCACGAGCAGCAGGCGCGCCTCGTGCGTGCGCCGCACCTCGGCGAAGGCGGACACGAGCAGGTCGAGCCGCTTCCAGGGCGTCATGTTCGACGTGTGGACGAAGGTCGGGGGCTGCCCCTCCTCGAGCCAGGGGTGGGCAGCGGCGCGGTCGACCTGGAGCACCGGCATCGGGTTGGGCACCAGTGCGGTCAGGGCGGGATCCAGGCCGCACCACGCGATGGTGCTCTCCCGCACGGCCGGTGACGGGCAGATGACGCCGTCGGCGAACCGGTAGGTCGCCTTCGCCGCCCACTTGTTGTCCCTCCAGTTGCTCGCGTGGGACAGCTCGATCGGGTGGTCCTGGACGAGCACCAGCCGTCCGCGCCAGCCGCGCGTGCGCCGGCCGATCGACGACGCGGCCAGCCCGACGAAGTTCGCGTGCACCTGCCGGGTGACCAGGACGTCGGGCCTGCGGGTGGCGAGGTAGTCGACCAGCGGCAGCACCGACCGTGACACGCGGTCGACCCCGAGCCGGTGGATCCGCACCTGCGCCGGGAGCCACGGCGGCGCCGGGTCGTCGCTGTAGCAGACGAGGTCGACCTCGGCGCGTCCCGTCTCCACGAGCCCCAGCGCCAGGCGGCTCACCGCGTTCCCGTGGGCCCGGCGGCTCGGGCTGTCGACGACCAGGCCGATGCGCACCGTCACGGCGTGCTCGCCGGGGTCTCGTGCCGGGCGGCGCCGTACGTCGGATGCAGCGGTCTGCCTCGGTGGGCGGTCCCACGCCGCAACGCCGCCCACTCCCGGTCGGCCCGCGCCAACGCGTCGGGCGTGCCGATGTCGCGGAAGTAGGCGTCGCCGATGTCGATGCCCTGCGCCGAGCCGACGAGGGCGGGGAGCAGGTCGTGACCGATGTCGCGGGGCAACGGCCCGCGGATGCGGTCGAGGGCCTCCGGGCCGAACGCGTAGAGCCCGGCGTTCGCGAGATCTCCCCTGGGCCGGGCGGGCTTCTCCTCGAAGCCCGTCACGACGCCGTCGCGCAGCTCGACGATGCCGCAGCTGGAGGGGTCCGGCGCGCGGAAGAGCGCGAGCGTGGCCACGGCTGCGGACGCACGGTGGGCCTCGACGAGCAGCGTGAGGTCGAAGTCGGTGAGGTTGTCGGCGTTGACGGCGAGGAACATCGACTCCCCGTCGACGAAGTCGCGATGGCGCAGCAGGGTGCCGGCGCTGCCGAGGAGCGTCGGCTCGAACGCCGTCCGCACCGCCGTCGGCCAGCTGCGCCCGGCCAGGTGGTCGACCACCTGCCCGGGAAGGTGGTGCACGTTGACGAGCACCTCCGTGACCCCGGCGCCGGCCAGCGCGTCCAGCCAGATGTCGAGCAGCGGCGTGCCGTCGATGCCCACCAGGCACTTCGGCACGGTGTCGGTGACCGGCCGCAGCCGGGTACCCAACCCGGCCGCGAGCAGGAACGCCTTCATGCCTCCACCCGAGGCCGGGCCCGCCGCACGACCCCCAGCCGGCGCATCTTCGCGTCGGCCTCGGCCAGGACGTCGTCGAGGCCGGGCATGCCCTGCAGCCACGCGGCGTACTCGGCGACCGAGTCGGCGGGCGTGCGCCGCGGTTGCCACCCGAGGCCCCGCAGCGCGGCGATGTCCGAGTGGATGTGCCGGGTGTCGCCGAAGCGGTACTCCCCCGACGCGCAGGCGGGCTCGTCGGACCCGTAGTGGGACCGGACGACATCGGCGAACTGCTCTGTCGTGTAACCGACCCCGCCACCGACGTTGAACACCCGGCCGATGGCCCGCTCGTCGGTGAGGACGAGCTCGTTGGCAGCGACGACGTCGTGGATGTTGACGTAGTCGCGGACCATCCGGCCGTCCTCGTAGAGCGTCGGGGCGCTGCCCAGCAGGTAGTGCAGGCAGAAGATGCGACACGCACCGGAGTAGGCGTTGTAGATGGACTGCCGGGGCCCCTGCACGATGCTGTAGCGCAGCGCGACCGTCGGGATGCCGTACCGTCGGCCGAGGTTGACCGCCACCATCTCCTCGCCGTACTTCGACATCCCGTAGGCGTTCTGCGGGTTGGAGACGCGCTCCGGCGTGCGCTGCATCTCCAGCGGGCGCCCGCACTCGGGGCAGGTGTGGTCCCACTCCTGCCGCTCGAGTGCCGACTCGGGGCGCATGTCCGGGGTCTGGTCGCCGTGGTCGGCACACCGGTAGAGCCCCTCGCCCATCGCCGACTGCGACGAGGCGACGACGACCCGCTGGAGGTCGAGCCCCTCGGCCACCGCGATCTCGTAGATCAGGGCCGTGGAGACGACGTTGACCGACGAGAACCGCGCGAAGTCGGTGAGGTAGTCCTGGTAGGCGGCGAAGTGGTAGACGGCGTCGGCCTCGCGCAGCAGACCTGCCAGGAGGTCGCGGTTGCGCACGTCGCCCACCCAGAGGCGGGCGCCGGGTGTGACGTGGTTGGGGACGCCGTCGCGGTGCACCGGCGCCGTCAGGGCGTCGAGGACCGTCACCTCGTGCCCCAGCTCGACCAGGCGGTCGCACGTGTGGGAACCGATGAAGCCGGCACCCCCCGTGACGAGGATCCTCATCGCCTCCCCCTCCGGTTCGCGTGCACCTCGCGGTACACCTCGAGCGTCCGCTTGGCCGTGTGGCGCCAGGTGAACTCGCCGGCCCGCTGGAGGCCCCGGGGGCGCAGCGCCTCGGCCTCCGCCAGGGCGGTCAGGATCGCCGACGCGATGGAGTCCGGCTCGTCGGGGTCCGCGAGCACGGCGGCCCCGCCGGCGGTCTCGGGCATCGCCGTGCGGTCGGAGGTCACCACCGGACAGCCGCACGCCATGGCCTCGAGGAGCGGCAGGCCGAACGTCTCGTTGTGCGAGGGGTACACGAAGACGTCTGCGGCGCGGTAGAAGTCGACCGTCTCCTCGAGCGACACGCCGCCGACCCAGGTGACGTCGTCGCCGACGCCGAGCGACTCGGCGAGCGACCGCAGCCGCGCGGCGTACGCGGTGTCGCGGCCCGGGCCGACCACGACGAGGCCGTGACCGTCGAGGTGGGGGCGTGCGGCCGCGAACGCGCGGATCAGGCCGTCGCAGTTCTTGTAGGGCCACAGCGAGGAGACGAAGAGGACGAACGGCCGAGCGACGCCGTACCGCGCGCGCAGCCGGGTGGCGGCCTCGACGGGGTCACCCGGCCGGAACACCTCGTGGTCGACGGCCTCGGGGATCATCCGCAGCTTGGCCGGGTCGACGTCGAGGTACCTCAGCACCTCGGTCCGCAGGCTCTGCGAGTTGAGGATGATCGCGTCGGCGGCCTTGGCCGTGTGCGGGTAGCCGATGGACCGGTAGAGCCGCACCGCCGGGTTCACGGACTCCGGTGCCGTGAAGACGTGCATCGTCTTGATGTGCGCGACGACGCCGGGGGCCGGTCGGACGAGCGGGGCGATGAGCGTGCTGAACACGTCGACGCCGGCCAGGGGCAGCCGCACCGGCGCGTACGCCTGCTCGCTCAGCGTGCGCAGGTTCCGGCGCTCGTTCGACCACGGGAAGGTGAGGTACCGGACGCCGCGGCCGTAGCCCTGGTGCATGCCCTTCGACCGCCGGCCGACGACCAGCGCGAGCTCCTCGCCCTCGGCGAGCATGCCCGCCATCTCGCGGATGACCCGGGTCCAGAACCAATGGGCCCCGGACGGGTTGCCCGGGTCGTCGGTCAGCAGGTTGATCGCGACCCGCATGTTGTCAGAAGACTGTCGCCGCAACGTCATTCGCCGACATCCTCGACTGGCGGACGTACTGGGCGAGCAGGTGCATGCAGGCCTGGTGCGAGTCCTCGACGACACCGTAGTTGAGCGAGTCCACGTGGATCGAGACGGTCGCCAGGTCGCGAGCCGGCCCTCCCGTGAAACCCGTCAACGCGACGGCCTTCACGCCGTTGCCGGCACACCACTCGAGGGCCCGCACGATGTTGGGCGACCGGCCCGACGAGGACACCGCGACGAGCACGTCGCCGGGCCGGGCCTGCGACTGCAGCTGGAAGTCGAAGACGTTCTCGTAGCCGTTGTCGTTGGCGATGGCGCTGAGGATCTCCATGTTGGTGCTCAGGCTGTAGACCCTCGTCAGCAGGTCGGTCCCGACGCGGACGCCCTTGACGTGGTCGCACTGGAAGTGGTTCGCGATGGACGCCGATCCCCCGTTGCCGCACGAGAAGACCGTCGCCCCGCGGTCGTACGCGGCACCGAGCAGCCGGGCGGCGGCCTGCACCTGGGCCCGGTCGACCGACGCCATGGCACGCGACAGCTCGTCCGCGTAGGCGCTCGCGAACGCACCTGCGTCGGCGAACCGGCTCTCGGGGAACGTCGGCCGCGCCGGGGACGTCGCCGTCGGGGCGGCGGACCGCACGTGCTCGGTGAGGATGTGCTCGACGGCCGACGCCAGGTCGGGCACGACGCTCACGTCCGCGGCGCCCACGGTGTCGCCGTCCCGGTCGATGAGGAACGCTCTGGCGCCGACCGCACGGGCCAGCCCGACGTCGCTCTCACGGTCGCCGACGACCCACGAGGTGGACAGGTCGAGGTCGAGCGCGGTGGCCGCGGCCAGCGCCATCCCGGGCGCCGGCTTGCGGTCCTGGCTGACCCTCGCGAACGACGAGACGACCCCGTCGGGGTGGTACGGACAGAAGAACCACGCATCCACGTGGGCCCCGAGCTGGGCCATCTCGGCGGACATGTGCTTGTGCACGAGGTCCACGTCGGCCAGCTCGTACATCCCGCGTGCCACGCCCGCCTGGTTCGACACCACCGCAACGGGGATCCCCGCTGCGTTGAGACGTGCGATCGCCTCGATGGCACCCTCGAGGAAGTGGACGTCCTCGACGGCGCCGACGTACCCGTGGTCGACGTTGATGGTGCCGTCGCGGTCCAGCAGCACCCCTCGCCGGCCCGTCACCGTGCACCTCGCCCGGTCATGACACCCCGCCGGTGCATCCTCCGAGTGGCCTGCCGGAGCATGACCACTCCCCCCCCCTGATCACGCGTCATCCCCGTTTTCCTCCCCAGACTGGTGGAGTCCAGCCACCCCCCAGTGGCTGGGGCCGCAGGTCGCGGCCCCCCGGACTCCCGGTTTTCATGCTAGGTACTTCGACCGCCGTGCGAGGCGCTATCCGGCAAGTCCCTCGCCCGTGCGGCCACGGTTCACGATCAGTGAGCAGCGTTGCCCACAAGGGACATTCGTCCCGTTCCTCACGTCTTCGCCCTGAGCCAGACCCAGAGGTGCCAGCCCACCAGCTGCTCCGGCAGGGGCAGGCCGGCGATGGGCAGCGGCGGAGCGTGCAGGTACCTCTGGGTGTGCCGCACCAGCTGGAAGTCGGGGAAGTCCCGGGCCACGTCGGACAGGGAGTAGACCCTCGCGTACGGGTTGAGGGGTCCGTCGGTGTTCCGATGGGTGAACTCGTCGAGACGGAGGTATCTCCTCAGCCCGACGTGCTCCGCGTTCTGCAGGTGCTGGTGCAGCATGCCCTCGTTCGCGGTGACCCGCGTCCCACGCAGCGGGTAGGCCAGCGCGAGGGCCGCGCGGCGGACCACCCGGATGCTGACCTGGTAGTTGAGCGAGCGTCGCGCGTAGAGCATCGCCACGAGGGTCCCGCCGGGTCGGAGCACGCGGTGGATCTCGGTCTGGGCGGCCCGGATGTCCGGCACGTGGTGCAGGACGCCGTGGCTGAAGACTGTGTCGAACTGGCTGTCCCCCCAAGGGATCTGGAGCACCGAGCCTTGACGAAGGCCTTCGTGGGGAAGGTCTCGCAGCGCCAGTCGTGCGCGCACTCGGTCGACCGACTCCGGCGTCAGGTCGAGGCCCGACCAGCGAGCCCCTCGGCGGATCAGCTGCTCGGACTCCGCTCCCTGTCCCAGGCCGATCTCCAGCACGTCCCGGCCACGCCAGTCGTCCTGGTCGAGGCACCCGAGGATGTGGCCCTCCTGCTGGTATCGCCAGGAGTCGTAGGCGGTGAAGAACGCGTCGTAGTCGTCGGCGAAGTCGCCGTGCAGCCCACCGACGATGTGGTCACCGCACGGATGGGCGTTCCAGAAGGTCTGGACGTCGGTCTCGTTCATGAGCGCCTCCTTGACGTTGCGGTTCCTCACCTCAGGGTGGGTCGGGTCGCCCACCCGCTCCGCCGAGGCGGTCCCACGAGCAGGGAGGCCGCGACCACGAGGTCGAGCAGGTACGGCGAGGCGTCTCCCAGCCCGGTCTCGGTGATCGAGGCCACCACGCAGTAGAGGATGAGGAAGAGTGCCAGCGCGCGCCGGGGGCCCCGGGCGCGCGTGATGGCCATGAGCAGCAGCAGCAGGAGCAGGCTGGTCTGGATGGCGATGCCCAGCCACCCCAGGTCGACGAACGTCGCCACCCACCCGCTGTCGACGGGCAGCCCGTCGAACGACTTGTTGGACAGCCCGTTCCCGAAGATCTCCCGCACCAGGGGACGGCCGGTCTGGCTCACCGAGTCCCACACCTTGGTCCGACCCGTGAGCTGTGCCGCATCCTCGGCGGACTGGCCTCGCGAGAGCCAGTCGATGACGGGACCGGCGAACAGGGCCGCGGCGGCCAGCCCGGCCGCGAGCGTCCACACGGCGGTCTTGCGCACCCTGGCGTGACCGAGGAAGAGGCTTCCCGCAGCCACGACCAGACCGATCACGAGTGCCAGCAATGCCGTTCGCGTGTGGGTGCCCACGAGGACCCCCATGGTGACGACGATGTACAGCAGGGCATGGCGCCCGGTGATGATCCGGCACATCCAGAGGATCGCCGACGTGCCGAGCAGCACGGCCGCGTAGTGCGCCACCTGCGTCGGCGGGATCGGCCAGAGGGCTCCGCCGAGCCGTCCGTTGGCGCCGTAGGCCTTGCCCGGTGACAGCGCCAGCCCGACCACGACCGAGGCGACGAGGGCACCGAGGCACACGCGGTGGCACCGGAGCAGCACGAGGTCGGACCGGCCCCACCACGGCGTCAGCAGCCACAGGCACGCCACGAACCCGAGCAGGCGGACGGCGCGGTAGGTGGAGCCGACGAAGAACTCGCTGTGCAGGCTCACCGCGAGCGCGGCGACCGCCATGGTCGACATGAGCACGAGGAAGAGCGTCGGCCGGACCACGAGCCGCGGGTTGGCGAGGAGCGCGAGCAGCAGCGACAGGAGCAGCGACCCCTGGGCCATGGCCTGCCCCATGGAGTAGGGAATCGGCAGGACCGTGGCGCTGCCCCCGGGCGTCAGGACGTTGAAGAACAAGGCCGCCCACGCCAGGAGCACGAGGCGGGGCAGCCGGGCGGCGCTGGTGCGGACCTGGCTCGTGCCGCCCGGTCGAGCGGCTGCGTGGCTCGCCTGCCCCTGCAGACCCGGACCGGCGGACGGGTTCACGGGCGACCCACCGCCCCGACCGCGTCCTCGGCCGGGCGCACCCTGCCCAGGCT
>JAEWFB010000402.1 GCA_023389095.1 Actinomycetes bacterium | reverse complement strand
TCTTCGCCGACGAGGGACCGGGCATCCCCGACCTCGACCTGGCGCTCACCGACGGCTACACCACCGGCGGCGGGCTGGGCCTGGGACTGAGCGGCGCCCGCCGGCTCGTCGACGACTTCGACATCCGGACGGCTGTCGGCGAGGGGACGCGGATCACCGTCACCAAGTGGTTGCGATGATCGCCGACGTGGTACCCGACCACGGCATCTGGTTCCGGGTCGACACCGGCGCGACAGCCGGCAGCGTACGCCGGGCGGCCGAACGTCTCGGCCGGCAGCTCGAACTGAGCACGTCGCGCGTCGCGGACCTGGCCATCGTCACCGCCGAGATCACCAGCAACCTGGTCAAGCACGCCCGCGAGGGCACGCTCCTGATGCGCCCCGCGCGCCGGGGCGGGCAGGCCGGTGTGGAGCTGGTGGCCATCGACTCCGGTCCCGGCATGGCTGACCTGACGCTCTCCTCCGTCGACGGCCACTCCACCGCCGGCACGCTCGGGATCGGGCTCGGCGCGATCAGCAGGCAGTCGAGCCGGTTCGACGGCTACTCGACGCCCGGCCGGGGCACTGTCCTCGTCGTCCAGGTCTGGGACGCCGCACCGCCGGAGCCGGACTGGGCAGCCGGACTGGCCCGGCCGATCACCGGCGAGCAGACCAGCGGCGACGGGTACGCGGTCCGCCAGGTCGACGGCCGGCGGCAGGTGCTGGTCTCCGACGGGCTGGGCCACGGACCGCTCGCCGCCGCCGCCACAGGTGCCGCTGTGTCCGCGTTCCGCTCCGCGCCGGACGGTCCGCCGGACGTCGTGGTACGGCACCTGCACGCCGCCATGTCGCACACCCGGGGCGCGGCGCTCGCGGTGGCCGAGCCGGATCCGGCTGCCGGACTGCTCCGCTACGCCGGGCTCGGCAACATCGCCGCGATGATCGTCGCGCCGGGCGAGCGGCGCCGCGGCCTGGTCTCGCTGCCGGGCATCGCCGGGCACCAGCGCCCCACGATCCGCGGGTACGACTACCCCTTCTCGCGCGACGCCACCCTGGTCATGCACAGTGACGGGGTGGTGGATCGCTGGGACCTGGACGACTATCCCGGGCTCGCCGGGCGCAACCCGCTGCTGGCCGCCGCGACGCTGCTGCGTGACGCCGGCGTCCGCCGCGACGACGCCTGCGTCCTGGTGGCCCGGGGGGCGGCATGACCGGACCCCTCCTGCACCTCGCGCTCCGGGTGGAGCAGGACATCTTCCTGGTCCGGCAGCGGGGCCGGGAGGTGGCCGCGGCGGTCGGGCTGGAGCACCAGGACCAGGTCCGGATCGCCACCGCGCTGAGCGAGGTGGCCCGGGAACTGCTGCACGGGGCAGACGGCGCGGACGTCACGTTCGCGCTCGACCGCGACGCGGTGGGCCGCCTGGTCCTCCAGGTGGACCTGTCGCCGCTGCGTCCGCTCCCCGGCGGACGGTACGAGCCGCAGTCCGGCGCCGTCGCGCGTCTGGTGGACACGTTGCGGGTGGTGGCCGTCGATGGCGATACGGTCGTGAGGATGTCCCGACGAGTGCCCGACCACGCCGAGGAGCTGACGGCTGATCGCGCCGCCGAGCTTCGCGCCGAGCTGGCCGAGCGCGCGCCGGGTTCCGCGCTGGACGAGTTGGCCGCCCAGAACGCGCAGCTCATCGCCGCGCTCGACGAGGTACGCAGCCAGCGCGACGAGCTGGCGGTGCTCAACTCCGAACTCCAGGAGACCAACCGGGGCGTGATGGCGCTCTACAACCAGCTCACCGAGGAGCTGGAGGAGACCAACCGCGGTGTGGTGGCGCTCTACGCCGAGCTGGACGAGAAGTCCGCCCAGTTGCGGGCCGCCAGCGAGTCGAAGAGCCGGTTCCTGGCGAACGTCAGCCACGAGCTGCGCGCCCCGGTCACCGCGATCATCGGCCTGGCCCGGCTGCTCGCCGACTCCGCCTCCGACCCCCTCACCGGCGAACAGGCCCGCCAGGTGGGGCTGATCCGCTCCTCGGCGGGCGACCTGCTGGGGCTGGTCAACGAGCTGCTTGACCTGGCCAAGGCCGAGTCGGGCCGGATCGAGCCGAACTGGTCCGAAGTCGACCTGCGCGCGGTGTTCGGGCAGTTGCGCGGCACGCTGCGGGCGCTCGCCACCCGCCCCGAGGTGGAACTGGTGGTCGAGGAACCGCCGACGCCGGCCACCGTGCGCTCGGACGAGGTGCTGCTCGCCCAGGTGCTGCGCAACCTGCTGCACAACGGGCTGAAGTTCACCGAGCGCGGCGAGGTACGCCTGCGCGCCGAGCGCCGCGGCGACCAGTGGACGCTGTCGGTCACCGACACCGGCGTGGGCATTCCGCCGGAGCTGCACGAACGGGTCTTCGAGGAGTTCTACCAGGTGCCCGGCACGACCCGGGTCGGCGGCACCGGGCTCGGTCTGCCGTACGCGCGACGGCTGGTCATGCTGCTCGGCGGGACGCTGGTGCTGACCAGCGAAGCCGGCCGGGGCAGCACGTTCACAGTGGCCCTCCCCGTGGGCGGAGCGTGACGGTGGACGGCGGGCCGGTGACCGTGCTTGTGGTCGATGACAGCGGCCCCAAGCGATACCTGCTGGTCAACTGGTTGACCCGGGCCGGATTCGTCACCGTCGAGGCGGAGAACGGCACGGCGGCGCTGGAGCGGGTGGGCCGGGAACACATCGACCTCGTGATGCTCGACGTGCGGCTGCCCGACATGAGCGGCTTCGAGGTGTGCGAGCGGATCAAGGACGAGTACCCGTACATCCCGGTCATCCACGTCTCCGCGCACGCCGTCGACGTGGTGGACCGGGCGCAGGGCC
>JAEWFB010000359.1 GCA_023389095.1 Actinomycetes bacterium | reverse complement strand
GCCGAGATGTCCTGGGTCGCGGACGCGACCAGCTGGCCGAGGGTCCGCTCCTGCCGCGGGTCCGTGCTCATCGGCTGTCTTCCTCGCTCTCGCTCGGGGTGCACGCGGGACGCGTGCCTACCGGTTGCCACCCTACTGTGACTCTCCTACCCCGACAGGGACCGGGCACTCACGTGCGCGTTTGTCCGGGTTTGTCGCAAAACCGTGCGGCTGACGCGTCGGCGAACCTACGCTGCGTGGGCAAGTGAGTGCCGGGGGGCTCTGTCACACGCGGCACGGGGTGGAGTTCGCCATATGAGCGTCCAGGTGGAGGTCGCGCGAGTCGCTCGGTCGACGCATCAACCGGTTCGGGACGCGCTGAGATGGGCCTTGCCCGTGTTCGTCCTGGCCCGGGCCATCGACGCCGTCTTCATGATGGTCGCCTCCCGGTACCAGGTGTCGCTGCCGCCGGCGCCGACCGGGATGTTCACCTACGCGCGGAAGCCGGCTGACCCGGGCCTGTTCGGGGTGGTGACGAACTGGGACGGGCAGTGGTACCAGTTCATCGCTGAGCACGGTTATCACGTGCCGGTGCCTGGCGAGCCGGGCGCGGCGGATGCACTGTGGGCCTGGCAGTTCCCGCCGCTGTACCCGTTCCTCGTGCGCGCGCTCATGGTCGTGACGCGGCTGGACTTCCCGCACGCGGCCGCGGCCCTGAGCGTCCTGGCGGGTGCTGCGGCGATGGTCGTGCTCTACCTGCTGCTCGACCGATCGGGTGGTCGCCGGGTCGCCCGGGTGGGAGTCCTGCTGGCCAACCTGTTCATCAGCGCACCGATGCTGGGTGCGGCCTACTCCGCGTCGCTCAGCCTGCTCCTGCTGCTCCTGTGCATCTACGCGCTGACCCGGCATCGCTACGGTGCCGTGCTGGTCCTGCTCGTCCTCCTGTCCTTCACACGACTGATCACTCCACCGTTCGCCGTCGTCGTCGCAGCGCACTGGTACCTGCGCGAGCGGCGCGAGCGGCCGTCCATGGTGACGGGCCGCGAACGCGTCCTGCTCGGAGCCTCAGTGGCCTACTCGGCGGTCGGAGCCTTCGCGTGGCTATCGGTCGGTGCCCTGTTCATCGGTCCCGCAAGCGGGTATGCGCGCACCGAAGGCCAGCGGTCCCTGCTGTTCGGATGGTTCGGCGACGCGTGGCGTGAACTTGACATGCCCGGACTGCTTACGGTCGTGCTTCTTGTCGCCCTGACACTTCTCTACAGCCTGAGCCGCCGCTCACGCAGTTGGGGCGTGGAGATGCGGGCCTGGTTTGCCTCCTACCCGTTCTTCCTCGCCGCCGCCACGTCGATGCACCCGGGTGTCCTGCGCTACCTGCTCATGGTTCCCACGCTGCCGATGGTGGCGGCCCCAGCAGAGACGCTGCCCGTGTGGGCGCGCAGAATCCGGCTCGGGGTGCTCGCCCTGATCGGGCTGTTGACCCAGTACTGCTACGTGAGGTACCTGCTGGTGATCCCGAGCCACACCGCTCCGGTCTACCTTCCCTGAAGCCGCGGTGACTCGAAACCCTCGGCAGTGGCGTTGTGATAGAGGGCAAGGATGCATTGGCGACAGAGATCTACGGCCGATGAGGTCACCCAGCGGGAGGCGCGTACTCGGCCCACGTGGCTTCTACGTCCCTATTGCACGAGCTCGTGCCTTGAAGGTGCACATGGACATCGAGTGAGGCGTCTCGGAGTGCGAAGCTCGGGAAAGCGCCCATCGGCAGAACCGCCTGGCCTCCCCCGAGCTCGACGGAGGTCGACCGCGGTGTGGGGTGCGCGGGGTCGGACCAACTCACCTCGGCGGTGGACCAGCCGGCGCAAGCCAGCCGTAGCGTCAGCACGTCGTGCGCGTCCTGAGGAGGGGCGCTCGCTAGGCGGATGTCGATCCCGCCGCCGGCACTGTCTAGCGTGAGCGGGGCCGCCACTCGGTCGCGCAGCACCGCGCCCACCCCTTGCGCGCGTGCGGATCCCCAGGATCGCGCCAACGCGCCCAAGTCCCCGGGAGGGGAGAATGCTGTCTCGAACATGTCGACCTTTTGCTGCGTTGACGTGGCGATAACGCAGCCCGTCGGGGCTGTCCCGTCGGTCGTTCCCCAGACGGCGAAGCCGACCTCGCCCGGGACGCCGCACTGCACGGGGACGTAACGGTCGAGGACCCAGCGATAAAGGCGTGGTGTTCGCAGCCCCAAGCTGCCACCGTCATGCCACTTGGCCAGGTTGCTGGTCAGCAGTGCCACTCTCGGGACGTGCGCGGTGAGCCGTTCCAGTTCCGACGCCTCGACAGGCCGAGAAGTGATGTTGTACGCCGCGCCGTAGGACAGGGCGTTGCCCACCCCGAGGTATCTGAAGTCGGCCTGGTTGTTCGTCAGGTCGAGCAGCCCGTCCCTTGCGCCGGGGAACTGACGGAGCTGTTCGGTGAGAGATGCGTAATCGGAGCGAAGGCTCGGCTCGATCATCGCTCCCCCGAAGGGGCCGTCGCCTACGGCGAGGGCCCCGTCGGCGGTCGCGTCTGTCGAAGAGGCAGCCCTCGACGCGAAGGTGGCCACCTTTGCCAGTCCGCCGTCAAGCAGGATCAGCGGTGCAACAACGAGTAACACTGACAGCGTGGCCGCGCGCCCCCATCGAAACCAGTTGGTCCGGGAAGCGACGAGCGGCAGGGCGATGCCGGTCGCCACGAGGGTTAAGGCACCGACCCGAGATATCCCGTCCGGGTCGATACGGCCGAGCGCCCGCGGCAGCTGCAGCACGATGTAGGCAATGGCCGCGAGTGAGATGGGCAGCGCATCAGCCCGGAGGCGGTGGCGGGACAGCTGCTGTAGAACGAGGCAGCCGACTACTGCGAGAACGGGAATGACAGCGGCGCGGATGGGTTCAAGGACCGGGGATGCTCCGGGTGTCGACGCCTGCGCCTCTATGGCCCACAGCCACGGTGTTCCCCAAACCTGGTCGTTGACCGACCCCTGGCTCGCCACATAGCCGACAGCCCCGATGAGCGATCGGCGCACGGGGGCCAATGTGAAGGCCGCGACGATGACGAGCAAGGCTGTTAGCAAGCCGACGACGCTGAGTGAACGACGTCGATCGGACGCCACTACAAGCGTTGCGAGAATCGCGGCGGCTGCGCACCACGCCGACCCCTGGGCCGGGGCCGCAAAGATCAGGACGACGCCCATGAGAGCCGCTGCCGCCCAGATGAGGTCGGGTCGCCACTTCGAGATCCCGTACAGCAGGACCAACGCGAGGACCATCGCGACATCGCTGATGGCGATGAGGTTGGATGCGGCGAAGGCTGCTGTCGCGGTGACGATCACCGTGTTGCCGACAGGCAAGGTTCTCGAGGCGAGCGCGTACGCAGCGGCAACGAGGGCGAGCGTTAGCCACGCGTGCCCCAGACCCACGAGGCCGGCGTTCGGCGAGGCCATGACGTCCGAGATCCAGCTCGGGACGAAGTTGACCAACAAGCCGCGAGCAGGGAACTGGTCGAGAAACGGCAGTTGGCCCCATGCGTCTGCCAGATAGGAAGGTGAGACGAGTTCGCCGAAGTGGTAGCCGTCTGCCGGCACGACTGGGACGGTGACCGCTGAACTCAATGCCACGGTTGAGACCACGATCGCAGGCCCGTTCGCGATGCGCCTGGCAGACGGCGCATCACCACGACCCAGTGACCGGGCCGTCCGCAAGCCAACCACGAACACCGAGCAGCAGCTGACTGCTGCAGCGAACCACACCGCCCCAGTCGTCCAGGCGGCAGGGGTCACTGAGTCCGAGGGAGGAGCGGCTGCCGGCAAGAGGGCGAATATTCCTGCGCCCAGAAGGGATTGGGCCGCGACGAGCACCAGGACTTCCCGCGGCGCCCCTTTGGCGAGGCGCGAGCACGCGATGGCGGCGAGTGACAGGACGACAGCCGCGCCCAGCCAAGCCCATGAGCCCGCCTCGGCGTCCCAGGCCGACAGGATTGTGCGCACGGCCAGGGCCACGCACGAAAGGGCGAGCAGACAGGTGAGCACGACCACGAACGGCCGAGGTGCGATCGAAGGATCGGCTGGTGCGGCAGCCTCCGCTCGCACAACGTCTCGTCCCTTCGCGCGCGCGGCGACGAAACCAGCGCCCGCGCCCAAGACCACCGACGCGATTGCGCCGGCGATCTCCACCGACTTGTCTCCGACGCCCGTGAAGGCCATTGTCCCCGTCGTCAGGTCCGAGAAGTCCTCGGAGAGTGTGCCCGAGTAAGCGATGGTCAGGAGCAGCACGCCGAAGGCTGTCGTGATCGCCCAGGCGACGGGCGCGAGGCCGGTGGCCTCAGCCAGTGTCGCAGGAGGGCGCTTGGCGTTCAGCGTCGCGTCAGAGACGTGCTGTGGGATCACGGCGTCGGAGCCGCAGCCGCGGGAAAGACCATCACCTGGGCGGTTGCATCCTGTGGTTGCTCGATCGTCCGTGACAAGGACTCGACTCTCTCCCAAAGAAGCCCGAGCGACGTCAACACCGCTGCGAGCCCCAACCCGACGACGACCATCAGCGTGGTCCAGCCCTCCGGCGCCTGCCCCTTCCAGAAGAACAGGACGAGCGCGAAGATCGCGGTGGCGAATGAGAAGATCGCGAATCCGAAGGCGCCCACGGCAGGCAGCACGCTCGCGGCGCGTGTTCCTCGCGTCAGCACGGTGATGGCCTCGCCCCAGCGTTCGCGATAGCGCTGTGCAGGCGCCCGACGTACCTCGTGCGTCGCAAGCTTCCTGGGGAGGCCCATGCCGGCCACGAGCAGCAACCGGTTCGGGAGCGTTCGTCCAGCGGCGATCGCGAGATCGAGAGCTCGTCTGGAGAAGAGGCGGGCGAACGTCGGTCGAAGCGGGGAGGATCGAGGCCTGAAGGTGTTGGCCACGCGGTAGAAGAGCTTCGAGGTCCATGACTGGTGCGCCGGGCAGAACTCGACGACGTCAAAGCCCTCGTCGACCGCGGCGACCATCTCGATCAGGAGTGCGGAGGTGAGTTCGGACGGACTCGCGTTCCAGTCGATGACGAAGTCGCCGACGGCTCGTGACAGGCCGGCCATGAGACTCGCGTCGCGGCTGGAACCATGCCAGGTGACGACGAGACTGAGCGGGCTCGTGAGCGCTGCGTCGGAACACAGAGCGCCTAGCCTCATCGCATCTTCGGTCAGCGCCGAAACGACGACGATCACCTCATGGTCGTCTGCCACCTCGCACAGGACAGCGTCGAGCCGCGTCAACGTCTCCCGGTCGAGCGCCGAGTCACCGGCGATGACGAGACTGATGTAACCCTTCCTCATGTGAGCCCCTGTTCCACATCGAAGATCGTGCTTACCTTGCCCGAGAACACCGTCCACACGGGTCGACTCGGTTCCTTGAGGACGACCGTAGGCCGGGCGTCATCCACCTCTGCGGTCTTGAGGACGGTCTTGATCGTCCACACAGATTTCTCTGGGGTGAACGCATCGCCAGCCTTTAGGAAGGCCGACATCTGCTGAACCTTGTGACGGCGCGACGACGGTGGGCGTTCGTCGCAGGTCGAACATTCTGCTAGTGCAAGAGGCGAACATCCTTGGCGTCGCTCTTGGCATGGGAATGCAGGCAGGCCGACGGAGCGTCGGCTAGGGGTCAGGCCAACAGAGGTGAGGGTCGCACGGCCACTGTGCCCGTAGGGCATCATCGACCAGTACTGACCGTCCATAACCGTGAAACCCATGCCCTCGATTGGCGCCGTGACCCGCCCGATGGTTATCTCGGCCATCTCGTGGGCGAGCGGCAGCGGCTCGAGGTCAAGGGTCGTCCGCAGGGCGTTAATCCCCGCATACGTTGCGATGACGAGTCCGTCTCCCTCGATCGACTCCCCGTCTGCCAGCTCCGCACGAACACCAGACGGGCTCGCGGAGGCTCGTACGACTTTGGCGCTGGTGCGCACCGTGATCCGAGGCTGGGATGCGAGTTGTCTTGCGAGGGTTCGGTGAACCTCTTCGATATCGAATGACGGCTCCTCCACCGTCCAGGCAGCCTCCACGAGCGACGGGTTGAACCAGTTCGAAACGGGAACGCGCTCTGCAGAGACACCGAGTCGGTCGATGAAGCTCTCGAAGCCCGCTGCGGTCGTGCTCGATCCGTGCCTGGCGATCGCGTACACCTGGTGAAAGCGATGGATGGCCTCCGGGAACTCGGCGCGGAAGCGTTCGTAACCGGCGAGGGCGCCGCGGGCGGTGCTGAGACTACGGGGATAGTGCAGACCAGTGTGCAGCCGTGCCTGATTTACCGTCGAGGCACGGGTCATGAGCTTCGATGACTGCTCGAGGAGGGTCACCGTCTGGCCGCGACGCGCGAGCTCCAATGACGTCCACACGCCAAATAGCCCGCCGCCTACAACTATCATTCGCTGCGGCATGGGGCTATCCAGTTCGGGACCGGAGGGAAGATCGTGCGCATACTCGTGGGCTCCACTGGCTTCGTCGGTTCGTCACTGGCCCGACAGAGGCAGTTCGATCAGATGATTCACAAGCCAAACCTCGAGTCCATCCGAGGCGTGGTCGCGGATCTGGTGGTGTGTGCTGGTCTGCCGGGTGCAAAGTACCTTGCAAACGCGGACCCTGAGGGCGATTGGACAAACACCCGCAAACTGGCGGAGGTCCTCTCCACGATCCGGGCCCAGCAGGTCGTGCTGATCTCCACCGTGGACGTCTACGAGCGACCAGTTGACGTCGATGAGTCCTCACCCCCGTCGTTCGACGCCGAGCAGGCGTACGGTCGTAACCGAGCATGGTTCGAGGCCTTCGTGCGGGCGACCTTTCGGAGCAGCCTCACGGTGCGCCTACCTGCCTTATACGGCGACGGCCTGCGGAAGAACCTGGTATTCGATCTCTTGGAAGAGCGCATGGACCAGGTCGAGAGGGTTTCGGCCGCATCAACCTTCCAATTTTTCGACGTGGATCAGACCCTCCAATACGTCGAAAAGGCTCTCGATGCGGGGTTATCCGTGGTCAACTTCGTCACGGAACCGGTGAGCGCCGCTGACGTCGCGGGCCTTTTTGGGGTCGAACTTTCGCACACAGATCATGGCGTCGGCTACGACGTCAGGACTCTGCACGCGGAGGCCCTCGGAGGGGCGCACGGATATCTCGCCTCGGGCGTGGACCAGTTGGAAGGGATCAGGCGGCTCAAAATGCGATGGAACGAGCGTGCTTCTGGAGTCGAGCAGCCGTGAGGCTTTCGGTTTCAAACCTTGGTTGGGGGTCATCGGACCCTGAGCAGGTCCGTGCCATTCTCGAGTCCCACGGGATCTCGGGAGTCGAGTTGGCCCCCACTGCAGTGTGGCCGCAGGCGCCGAGCGTGGACGATGGTCTCCTCCGCGGTGAGCGCGAGTTCTGGAGTCGAGGCGGGTTGGCGGTCAGCGGCGTGCAGTCCCTCCTGTTCGGGCATCCCGAGCTCAGGCTCTTCGATGTCGCGGCACATGACGCCCTGCATGCCCACCTCACGCAGATGATTCGATTGGCGAGCGCCTTGGGAGCGAGTCGGGCGGTCTTCGGATCTCCCAGGAACCGGCTCCGAGGTTCACTCGGAACTGAGGCCGCCGACGAGCTTGCCACGACGTTCTTCCAGAGATTGACCCCGGTGCTCGAAGCGGAGGAGGTGGTCCTGACCCTGGAGCCGAACGCGAAGGCGTACGGCGCGGACTACCTCACCGACTACGAGTCCTGCCTCAGGTTGGCGCGACTGGTGGCGTCTGAGCATGTCAAAGCCCAGATCGATACCGGATGCCTTGCGATGGAAAACGTCGACCCTGCGCTCGCGGTTCGCGCCCACGCGCCAGGCCATGTTCACGTCAGCGCCCCCAATCTCCTGCCCCCACCGGGGGCGGTCGACCACGCCCAAGTCAATGCGGCCCTGCGTGAACGTGGCTACAGCGGTTGGTGCACCCTGGAGATGCTGCCAGGAGCCCAAGGCAGGGAGCTCCAGGTCCTGGAATCGACGGTTGAGTGGTTCATCGCTACCTATGGTGAGGATGCGTGACCAGCTACGAGCTTCCCTGCGAGCGTGGACGACCTGCATCGACAGTTTGGGAGCTGAGGCCACGGCAGCATCGCTATGCCCTCGTCATTCCGGTGATCAACGAAGGCGAGCGGCTCCGAAGACAGCTCGCATCGATTCGCGCTCTGGCCCCCGAGGCCGACGTGATCATCGCTGACGGTGGCTCCGACGACGGTACGTCGGATCCGACATTGCTGCGGAACCTGGGGGTCACCGCTCTTCTCGTCAAGCGTGGCCCCGGCCGGTTGTCCGCCCAACTGCGGATGGCCTTTGGTTACGCCCTCGATGCCGGCTATCAGGGTGTGCTGACGATGGATGGCAATGGAAAGGATGGGGCGGAGGGGATCTCCCGCATCATCGGGGCCTTGGACGCGGGGATGGACTTCGTCCAGGGCTCGCGCTTCGTCCGAGGTGGCCGAGCAGTGAACACGCCGTTTGCGCGCCTGATCGGGATCACGCTGGTCCACGCGCCATTGATCTCTGTCGGTGCCCGGCGGCGGTTCACCGACACGACCAACGGCTTCCGCGGCCACTCACGAGCCCTTCTGGAGGATCCGCAGGTCGACGTCTTTCGGAAGGTGTTCGACTCCTACGAACTGTTGGCCTACCTCCCGGTGCGAGCAGCCCGGCTCGGCCATCGGACGTGTGAGGTTCCGGTGTCGCGGGAGTACCCGAGCGCTCAACCGACCCCGACCAAGATTCACGGCACGTCCGCCCACCTACAGCTCGTGCGTGTCCTGCTGCGGGCAGTCACGGGTGCGTTCGATCCCGAGAGCAGTGGTCCTACTCCGTGACGGCGTTCTGGTCATAGACGTCAGGGACGCCGTCGTGGTCAAGGTCTTCGGTCTCGCGCAGCTCGACGAGCCGGTAGTGGCGATTGCGGAGGCGCAGGACGACCGTGGCGAGCAGGGCCGCGAGCAGGCTTCCGGTCAACACCGCGAGCTTGACGTGCTCGTTGCGGACCGAGCCGCTGCCGAACGCCAGCTCGCTGACGAGCAGGCTCACGGTGAAGCCGACGCCGGCCAGCACGGACAGGCCGAGCACGTCGGTCCATGACAGGTCCGGGTCGAGCTCGGCCCGGGTGAAGCGGGCGACCGCCCAGGTGCCCCCGAGGACACCGACGGTCTTGCCCACCACCAGGCCGACGACGACGCCGATCGCAGCAGCATCCGTGAGGGCGTCTCCGAATCCTCCTCCGACCACGGGGACCCCGGCCGCGAAGAAGGCAAACACCGGGACCGCGAACCCCGCCGAGAACGGGCGCAGCTTGTGCTCCATCCGCTCGGCGAGCGAGTGGACCGCGGGATCCTCCTCGCGTTCCCGGTTGACCGGAACGAGCAGCCCGAGCAGGACGCCGGCGACCGTGGCATGCACCCCGCTCGCATGGACGAAAGCCCAGGCGAGCACGGCCGGGACAGCGAGGAGGAAAGGGTTGGTCAGCTTGCGCCGCAGCAGGATTCGCCACGCTGCTAGCGGAACCGCGGCAGCCACGAGCCACAGCACGTGGACGGACTCGGTGTAGAACAGCGCGATGATGGTGATGGCGATGAGGTCGTCCGCCACCGCGAGCGTCAGCAGGAACGAGCGCAGGGCGCTCGGCAGGTGCGTGCCGATGACGGCCAGCACGGCGAGTGCGAAGGCGATATCCGTCGCCGTGGGCACCGCCCAGCCGCGTAGGGCAGCTGCGAGGTCGGTACTGCCCCGCTCCATCACGACCACCGTGGCCGCGAAGAGCAGGGCCGGGAGTGCGACGCCGCACGCCGCGGCGGCGATGGGCAGGGCGGCCTTCCGTCGGTCGGACAGGTCGCCGGCGTCGAACTCGCGCTTGAGCTCGATGCCCGCCACGAGGAAGAACACGGCCAGCAGCCCGTCGGCCGACCACGCTCCGAGACTGAGGTCGAGGTGCAGGGCGCTCGGTCCGACGACGGTGTCGCGGAGGTTTGAGTAGGCGTCGCGCCACGGGGAGTTGGCCCATAGCAGCGCCGCAACGGCGGCCGAGAGCAGGATGGCGCCGCCGACCGTCTCCTGGCGCAGCACATCCGCCACGTACCGCGCGTCGCGCCACGTACCGCGGCCGAGGATGCGGCTCGTGGGCGTTCTCGCTGGATCGTTGTGCGAGGTGGCACGGTCCTTGGTCACAGCGTTACCTCCGGGGTCGTCAAGGAGACGCCGACCAGACTTCCCGGCACACCAAGATCGTGCACCGTGGCGGGCCCGACCGTCATTCATCCTAGTGCCAGGGGGTAAGGCGCCGACGGGTGCTCATGCGGGCCCGGCACGGTGTTGCTGAGACCGCTTCCACCCCATATGTCCGATTCGCGAATTTCGTTGGGCCAGTAGCAAATAGGACTTATGGGGCATGGGTTCTGATAGGCGGAACTGACCGCTATCTTGTGCTCAGGGGGCCAATCCATATCCATCGGCATGGGCTTGGGGGAGCACATGAGTGAGAAGCCTGCAGGCTGGTACTACGTCGGTGACGGACAGCTCCGTTACCGCGACGACTACGGCTGGACCGAGTTCGTCATGGACACGAACGACCCGCGCGCCCTCAACTGGCCGCCGCCGACGCCGCGCACCATGCTCCAGCAGGTGCGAGACCACGAGGCGCAGCTTGCGCTGCTCGCCGCGCACAATCGGCACCGCCGCGCGCGCTGGTTCCGACGCCGGGTGGCGCGCCCGCTCTGAGTCGGACGGCCTCCGCTCAACTCAGGAGTTGGTGATGGCAGGCGCGCTGACGAGCGACCGTCCCCCTTGCCGGAGGCGAAGCTCCGACGGGGCGGTGGGCTAGGGTCACGCTGCTGCTCCCCCTGCGTCGCATCGGCGTGAGCTACTGCGGAACCGGGAGATCGCCACCCGCCGGCACGAGCTGGGGCCACGCTTTGGGCCGACGAGCCGCTTCCCATCGCCAGGGCGCTCGGATCAAATCGCCGCCAGCGCGCAGGCCTCGACCGCATAGACGTCGGCCCAATGCGGTCGCTAGCGCCAAGGCCTCAGCAGGCCCCTAGCGCCTGGCAAGCTGGGTATCTTTCCCGGTCGCCGTTGCCGACAGTCTTGGCATGTCCGGCGAAGACTTTCGCAATGCCCGGTTGGCTTCCCGGCATGGCACTGGCGGCATTCGCAAATTGCGGGTGTGTAGGGAACCCCAGCGAATGGCCCGGACCTCCGCGTCAGAAAGTTCGAGCGTGACAGGCGGTGTCCTGCTCGGCCGCGGCCAATGCCGGTGTGGGTTCGAGGTCGAGTGGTTCGTCAGTAATGGGGTTTTTGGGTTCGCCGGACACGGCCGTCATCTCAGGGCATGCTGGGCCGCGGACGCTCTGAGGGGGAGCGACAGGCTCTGGGGAGGGCGCGTGAGTGCACAGGCAGAGGGCGTTGGTGGCATCGACGTCCAGACTGGACATCTTGTCAACCGGGGCTGGCGCACAGCGGTGTCGCTGCTCTCGGACAAGCGGGTGCGCTTCGTCCTCACCGGTGGCCTCAACACCGCCTTCGGGTTCGTGTGCTTCGCCGGCTACCAGCTCCTCGTGGGTCAGCGCTTCGGCTACATGTGGACCCTTCTCCTTGCCCACGTCACGACGGTCTTCTTCGCCTTCGTCATGCACCGGCGATTGGTCTTCCAGGTGAAGGGTTCGGTTCTCAGCGATCTCTGGAAGTTCGAGTCGGTCTACCTGGTGGCGCTCGGAGCCAATGCGCTGTTGCTCCCCCTGGCCGTCGAGGTCCTCGGGATGCCGGTGCTCGCGGCCCAGGCGGTCATCACCGTTGCCAACGCCGTCATCAGCTGGTTGGGGCACAGTCGGTTCACGTTCCGGCGCAAGGGGATGGCGGCATGAGGACCGGCGCGCCTCTGGTGTCCGTCGTCGTCCCTTCGTACAACAACGCGGCATTCATCGCGGAGACGATGCGCTCGATACTCGGACAGACGTTCGACGACTTCGAGCTCATCGTGAGCGACCACTCGAGCAACGACGGGACGTGGGAGATCCTCCAACGCTTCGTCCATGACCCGCGAGTCAAGCTCCTGCGGATGCGCCGCACCGAACATCCGCACGACAACTGGGACAACGCCACGCGCGAGGCCACCGGGCGTTATCTCAAGCTGGTGTGCGGTGACGACGTGCTCGCGCCCGACTGCCTCGAGCGTCAGGTCGAGGCGATGCGTGCCCACCCCGACGCGGTGATGGTCGCGGCTCGACGTGACGTCGTCACGGCGGGTGGCGACATCGTGCTTCGTTCCTGGGGTCTGCCCAAGATGGTGGGTGAGCTCGCCGGCCGCGACGCCGTGCGCAGGGCGGTCCGGGCAGGCACCAACCCCTTCGGCGAGCCGGCCTGCGTCCTGCTGTGTCGCAAAGCGCTGACGGACGTCGGTGGATGGGACGGCACGTACTCGTACGTTCTCGACCAGCACACGTACTCGAAGGTGCTCCTCCGGGGCACGTTCGTCGGGCTCGCTGACTCCCTGGCATCCTTCCGCCTCAGCGACAGCCAGTGGAGCCACGCACTCGCCCGCAAGCAGTACAGCCAAGTCGTGGGGTTCCATCGAGACCTCGCGGCCACGTCGTCCGGCCTTCTCTCGCGGGCTGACCTCACCCTCGGTCGATCCCGGGCGAAAGCCCTGGCCTATGCGCGCCGACTGGCCTACTTCTCGCTCGCCCGCGAGATGAGAACGCCTCGGGTGGCGTTGGAGCGGCAGTCCACGGCGGCCACCTCGCCCGTGCCGGTCGCCGGACTTCCGGTGAAGTAGGCAATCCCGGCTCGGGGCGGGGCGCCGTGTAAGGGCGTTCGCGTCCGGGTGCGCCTCACCGTGTTGCTGCGGCTCAGGGCACCTGGACGAGCTGCGGGCTGATGATCACGCAGTAGCGGATCCACCACCACTGAAGGGCCAGTCCGACCAGCGCGAAGACGATCGCGACCACGACCCGCTGACGTGGGTTGTCACGTTCGGGTGCGGCCGCGACGAGCGGCCAGAAGACCGGCAGGGCCAGCAGGTAGTAGCGAACGGCGCTCCAGTTCCAGTCCACGACCGCGAGGACGTACAGCACGTACGCATAGACCCAGGCGCGCATCAGTGGTTCTCGCTGCCCGAGCCCCAGGAACCACAGCAGTACTGCTGCCCAGAGGATGGCGAAGACGAAGGCACCAGCCGTCCCTCCGGGAACGTCGCTGTTGCGCTCGACGAAGCGAAGGATCGGGATCGAGCTCAGTTCAGGGTTCCACGCCTGCTGGGTGAGGAAATACGCACGCGGTTGGCCGGTCACGACCCCCGCGATGACGGGCCATGCCACGCCAGTGGCCGCGGCGGCAGCAGCCAAGCCACCGAGCCGAAGGAGGCGTGGACGCGACAGCTCGCCGCGGCGCCAGAGCATCACAACGTAGAGCGCGAGTGCCGGAGCGAAGGCCACGGCGACGCCGCGTGTCAACCCCAGGAGCGCAAGCGTCAGGAGCGCCCAGCCGTGGCGCCGGTCGATCACCAGGCTGATCGTGAGCAGAACGAGGAAGAGAGCCAGCGACTCGGTGTACGCGATCTGGAACACCGGGGCGCAGACGAAGGTGCTCAGTCCGAGGACGGCCAGGACGCCGCCGAGATGGCCATGGCGCCGAGCGACGAGGCGATAGAGCACCATCATGGCCAGGGCGCCGAACGTCAATGACACGATGCTCGCGGCGATGGGGAAGTCCTGACGGCTGACGAACATCACAGCGCGGACGATGTACGGGTAGAGAGGGAAGAACGCCCACGGGTTCTCCTGCACGGCGCCGGCGGCGTCGACCGGTAGGTGCGCCGGGTATCCGTGCGCCGCGATCTCCCAGTACCACTGCCCATCCCAGCGAGTGACTGCCGTCAGGTAGCCCAGGGGTGCGTCGTCGGCCGACGTGCCGTAGTGGTTCCCGCCGATACGGACGAACTCTTCCATCGTGATGGCGGACCGGCTGGCGACGACGATCATCACCGCGTTCACGATCCGGGTGACGGTGTAGATGAGCAGGGGCCAGGCCCACCACCGTCGCGATAGCCCTCGGGTCGATGCCGCACGGCTCGGCTGCACGGGCGTCGGTTCCGCCGACGGGCGGCCCGTCGGGGTCACTGCATCGACCTCGTTCGGTGCCATGCGCGTCCTGTCGCTGTCGCTGTCGTGTCCCGTGTCCCGCCCGCTGGGCGCTCGCGGCGCCACGGTACCGCGGAGGAAGGCTGACCAGCGGTCATTTGAGCGGGAGTTACGACGGGTCTCGCGGACCGGGGGACAAATCCGACCTATCGGAAACGTGCTGCATTGCGGATTCCCAACCTTTAGCGTCGCAACCGGGGCGCCCGAGCAGTGGAGGGTGCGGGGGATAGACACTGACGTCGTTGCGTCGGGGGGATGATGACAACAACAGGACGCGCACACCTTCAGTCGCTGACGAGCCTGCGATTCGTCGCGGCGATGCTGGTGCTCGTCTTCCACCTGTCCGCCTTCACGCGCGGTTTGGACCCGTGGGGACGCCTGGCAGCCGGTGGTTACGTCGGGGTGAGCTTCTTCTTCGTCCTCAGCGGCTTCGTCCTCACCTACTCGTGGGACGCCGGTGGGACGGCCCGCCGGTTCTACCGGCACCGCTTCGCGCGGATCTATCCGGTCCACGCGTTGTTCATCGTCGTGGCGATGCTGCCCTTCGGGGGATCGCCGAACTGGTCAGCCTTACCGGCAAACCTCCTCTTGGTCCAGGCCTGGTCGCCGGACGAGTCGGTGATCCGGTCGTTCTCGGGAGTGGCCTGGTCCCTGTCGTGCGAGGCCTTCTTCTACGCCCTCTTTCCCCTCGTCGTTCGCTGGATCTGGCGAGTCCGGCGCCCTCTACGTGCTGGAGGGATGCTCCTGGTCGCAGCGTTCGTTGCCGGGAGTCTGCTGACCCGCCACGATCCAGCCTTGGGAACGTGGCTCTTCTACCTGCCACCTTTCCGTCTCGTCGAGTTCGTGACGGGAGCGCTGGCGGCGGCTGCACTCATGAACGGCTGGGTGCCCAAGCTGCGCGTGCGGTGGGCCGGAGCGCTGGTCGTGGCCTCGTACCTGTCCGTGCTCGTGGTCCCCAGTGTCATCGGGTATCACCTCGAGCAGCGGTGGATGTTCACGCTGGCCATGGTGCCTAGCTTGGTGTGTCTCGTCGCAACCTGTGCCCGGGTCGACATCGTAGGCGCCCCATCACTCCTGCAACGCGGCTCCCTGGTGAGCCTCGGCCAGTGGTCGTTCTGCGTATACATGGCCCATCCCGTGGTCCTCGGCTTGACCTTTCCTCTCCTCTCATCACCGCAGCTCGTGCGCGCACTGGCCGGCGTCGTGCTCGTGCTGCTCTCGACGGTTGGCGTGGCCTTCGCCATCTACTTCATGTTCGAGCGGCCGGCGGAGAGCCGGCTCAGGGGCCGTGGACAGCGTCGGTTGTCGACCGTCGTGACTGGCAGCACGACCCCTGAAGAGGCGGCAGGCGTGGAGCCGGCCATGCGGCAGGTCGGGCCGGTTGCCACGAGCTAGGGGTGACGCAGGAGGACGTGGTCACCCACCTGGGTGATGCGCACGAAGCCCTCCGCGGCCGCCAGGTCGGCCTGCGCAGATCCGGGCACGGTGACGACGACCTCGGCTCCCCGCATCGCGTCCTGCGCCTTTGCGGCATCGCCGTTCATGAACGCGAGGTAGGCCTCCTGATCCGATGCGGAGAACGCATCCAGGG
>JAEWFB010000304.1 GCA_023389095.1 Actinomycetes bacterium | reverse complement strand
CCGCTGCACGTGCACCTGTCCGAGCAGCCGGGGGAGAACCTCGCCTGCCAGATGTACTACGGCTGCACGCCCACCGAGCTGCTCGACGGCGCCGGCGCCCTCGGCCCCGACCTCACGAGCATCCACGCGACGCACCTGACCGAGCACGACGTCGAGCTGCTCGGCGGCACCGGCACCGGCGCGTGCATCTGCCCGACGACCGAGCGCGACCTCGCCGACGGCCTCGGGCTGTCGCGGGCCCTGCACGACGCCGGCAGCCCGATCTCGCTCGGCTCGGACCAGAACGTCATCATCGACCCCTTCGTCGAGCTGCGCGGCATCGAGATGCACGAGCGGCTCCTGACCAACGAGCGCGACCGGTTCTCGGCCAACGACCTGCTCCTCGCCGCCTCGTTCAACGGCTACCGGGCCCTCGGCTGGTCCGACGGCGGTCACCTGAGCAAGGGGGCCCTGGCCGACTTCGTCACGGTGCGCACCGACACCGTCAACACGGCCGGGTCCAACCACGACCAGATCATCTACTCGTGCGCGGCCTCCGACGTGTCGACGGTCGTCGTCGGCGGCGAGGTCGTGGTCAGCGACGGGCACCACCGCATCGGCGACGTCGGCCGGCTCCTCGGCGGCGCCATCGAGCGCCTCAGTGCCGGGGTGCCCGGCGGGGTCCACGGCGGGGTCCACGCGTGAGCCTTCTGCTCACCGGGATCGGCGAGCTGACGACGAACGACCCCGCTGTCGCGGAATCGCTAGCGGCACAGGCCGACCCGGGTGACCGGCTGCTCGGGGTGATCCGCGACGCCGCGGTGGTCGTGTCCGCCGACGGCGTGCTCGAGTGGGTGGGCCGGGCGGCCGACGCGCCGGCAGCCGACGCGTCGCGCGACCTCGGCGGCCGTGCCGTGATCCCGGGCTTCGTCGACTCGCACACGCACCTCGTCTTCGCCGGCGACCGCTCGGCCGAGTTCGCGGCGCGGATGACGGGGACGCCCTACGACGGTGGCGGCATCCGGGTGTCCGTCCAGGCGACGCGTGCCGCCTCCGACGACGAGCTGCTCGCCCTCGTGCGCGGTCGTGTCGCCGAGATGCGGGCCCAGGGCACGACGACCGTCGAGATCAAGAGCGGCTACGGACTGACCCTCGCGGACGAGGTGCGGGCGCTGCGGGTCGCGGGAGAGGTGACACCGCACACGACGTTCCTCGGCGCGCACGTCGTGCCTCCGGAGTACGCGTCCGACCGGTCGGCCTACGTCGACCTCGTCACCGGACCGATGCTCGATGCCGTTGCGCCGCAAGGCGGCCCGCCCCTCGCCGAGAGCATCGACGTGTTCTGCGAGCCGCACTCGGCGCACGCGTTCGACGGCGAGGAGTCGCGCGCCGTGCTCGCGGCCGGTCGCGACCGCGGCCTGCGGTTGCGCGTCCACGGCAACCAGCTCGGGCACGGGCCCGGGGTCCGCCTCGCGTGCGAGCTCGGTGCGGCCAGCGTCGACCACTGCACCTACCTCGACGACGCCGACGTCGAGGCGCTCGCCGCCGCACGCGGCACGACGGTCGCGACCCTCCTGCCCGGTGTCGAGTTCTCGACCCGCTCGCCGTACCCCGACGCCCGCCGGCTCCTCGACGCCGGGGTCGACGTCGCGCTGGCCTCGGACTGCAACCCCGGCACGTGCTACTCCTCGTCGATGCCGTTCGCCATCGCGCTCGCCGTCCGCGAGATGGGGATGACCCCGGCGGAGGCGCTGCACGCCGCCACCGCGGTGTCGGCACGCTCGCTCGGCCTCGACCGGCGCGTCGCGCCCGGGCAGCCTGCCGAGCTCGCCGTCATCGACGGTCCGAGCCACCTGCACCTGTCCTACCGCGCCGGCGTCCCCATCGTCCGGGCCCTCGACCTCTGACTCTCCCCATCGAGTGAGCACCCAACCTCACGCGTCACACGCTTCGTGTGACGAGTGGGACGAACTGCTCACTCGATGGGAAAGGGGAGGGGGAGGCGCGCGGGGAGGTGCAGGTCGACGGCGTCTGCGTCAGGTGGGGGTGTCCTCGGGGTGCTCGCACTTGAGGACCGACCCCGGGCCGGGGTGGATGAGGCCGGTGTGGCCGTCGGACCACTCGACGACGTACGGCGGGCCGCCGCGCTCGCCCTTGACCTCGCGGATCACGCCGGTCCGCGTCGTCTGGCCGACGTGCTCGGCCGCCATCGTGATGCGGTCGCCCACCTTGGCGTCCATGGGTCCACCTCCTCGTGCAGTGCCTGCGTGCTCGTGACCGGAGCCCGTCGCCGGGGTCCCGGTTCCAGCACACCACCCCCGGCCACCGCGCGGGAAGGGGTCGGGCGAGATCGCCGACGCTCAGTCGAGCAGGACGCGCTCGCCGAGGCGGGCGACCGACACGGCGCAGTCCAGCTCGTCCCTGACGCGCCGGGCCAGGGCGCGGGCGGCCTCGGGCTCGCCGTGCACGACGTGGACCGTCTGCGGCGCCTCGGGCAGCTCGTGCAGCCAGGCGATCAGCTCGTCGGCGTCGGCGTGCACGGACAGGTCCTCGAGCGCCACGACCTCGGCCCGCACCCGTACGTACCGGCCGCCGATCTTCAGCTCGCGCGCGCCCTCGAGCAGCGCCCGCCCACGCGTGCCGACGGCCTGGTATCCGGTGAGCAGCACGGTGTTGCGCGCGTAGGGCAGCAGCGAGGCGAGGTGGTGCACGACGCGTCCACCGGTCGCCATGCCCGACGCCGACACGATGATCGACGGGGTGCCCGGGGTGTTGAGCCGGATCGACTCCTCCGCCGTACGCGCCTCACGCAGCTGCCGCAGCCCGCGCAGCACCTCGAGCGCCTCGGGACGCACCTCGCCGGTGTGCGAGGCGTCGCGGTAGATCCGCAGCGCGGCGAGCGCCATGGGGCTGTCGACCCACACCGGCACGTCCGGCACGGCTCCCGACCCCACGAGCTCGGCGAGCGCGTGCAGCACCACCTCGGTGCGGTCGACGGCGAAGGCCGGGATGACGACCGACCCACCCCGGGCCACGGTCCGGCGGATCGCCTCGGCCATGACGGTGTGACCTGGGTCGACCGGCGGGTGGGTGCGGTCGCCGTAGGTCGACTCGACGACGACGGTGCGCGCCGCCGGGGGCCGGGCCCGGGGCTGGAGCACCGGGTGCGTCGGCCGCCCCAGGTCGCCGGAGAACAGGACGCTCGCGCGGTCGCTCTCGAGCAGGACGCTGGAGGAGCCGAGGATGTGGCCGGCCGGCACGAAGCGCAGCCGGGTCGTGCCGTCGGCCGAGACGGGCACCGTGGTGTCGTAGTCGGTGGGGCGTAGCAGCGCCACGGCCTGCTCGGCGTCCTCGCCGGTGTAGAGGGGGAGCGGAGGGTCGTGCTTGGACCACCCGCTGCTGCGCGCCCACTCGGCCTCCTCCTCCTGCAGGTGCGCGCTGTCGCGCAGCACCACCGCCGCGAGCTCGGCGGTGCCCGACGTCGCGAGCACCGGGCCGCGGTAGCCCTCGCGCACGAGCGCCGGCAGGTACCCGCAGTGGTCGAGGTGCGCGTGCGTCAGGGCCACGGCGTCGAGGCTCGTCGGGTCGAACGGGGCCGGGCGCCAGTTGAGCTCGCGCCACCGGCGCTCGCCCTGGTAGAGCCCGCATTCGACGAGGACGCGGCACCCCGCCTCCGCGTCGGTGCGACCCTGACCCCGCGCGTCGACGAGGAACATGCTGCCCGTCACCGTGCCCGCGGCCCCGAGGAACGTCAGCGTCGGGCGCCGGTGCCCACTCGACCGAGCAGCCATGGCGGCTCCTTCCCACCTCCATCCTCTGCCGCGCGGCGCCCCGCGTCCTCGACTCCGCGAGGTTCGCGACGTGACGCTCGACGCACCGCTGGCCCCGGCGTCGGCGCGACCCGTGACCATGTCGACGCCGCGTCGGCGAAGCGACGCCCCGGCACCGATACGCGTCGGCAGCGCTCAGTCGCGGCCGGTGGCCTTGTCGATGGCCTTCTGGGTCGCCTTCTCCGCCTTGTGCCGCGCCTTGGCCAGCTTCTTCGCGGCCTTCTTGTCGGCGGGCTGGACCTGGTCGTCCTCGAGCGCCTGGGGCAGGTGGCCGCTCGACCGGCGGTAGTACGAGGCGGCGCCGCGCTCGGCGGCGACGCGCGCCGCGGCCACGGCCATGGCGGAGATCGCCGTGAAGAGGACGACGTCGCGGGTGCGCTCGCGCTCGTAGTCGCCCTTGACCGGCACGTTGCGGCCCGTCGCCAGCTTCCAGCCCTTCTCGACCGCGTCGGTGGCCAGCTTGGTCGCCACGAGGGTTGCGCCGACGCTCAGCACCTTCCACGTCGCGCCCCCGGCAGCGGTGTGGTGCGCGGTCGCGTCGTCCGCCTTCGCCACGGCCCGGGAGGCGTCGCCGCGGGCCTTCTTCGCGCTCTGCTTTCCACTGCGTGCCATGGCCTGAGCGTACCCACGGCGTCGGGGGTAGAGTCACCCCCGACAACTGAACAGCACCACCCACACCCATACGACAGGGGAGCGCGAACGCGCTGAGAGTGCGGCAGCCCGGAGGGCAGAGCCGCAGACCCTCGAACCTGCTCCGGTTAGCACCGGCGAAGGAAGTCGGTATCTCAGGCCACCCGCCGGCGTCACCGACGCCGCGGGGTGCCCTCCCCGAGGTATCCATCGGAAACCCGGGAGTCACACCATGTCCAGCACCATCACCGCGAGCGGGCCGCTGACCCGCTGGCGCACCATCGACCTGCTCACCTGCGCCTTCCTCGGCGTCGCCTTCGGCGTCGCCTACTGGGCCTGGGGCCTGGTCTACGCCATCCCCTCCAACGCGGTCTCGGCCGGCTTCCCGCCGCTCGG
>JAEWFB010000295.1 GCA_023389095.1 Actinomycetes bacterium | reverse complement strand
GCTGGCTGCGGTGGTGGACCAGGAAGCACTGGCCACAGGTGAACTCGTCGGCCTGCTTGGGCAGGACCCGGACCGACAGCTCCTCGCCGGACAGGTCGGCGCCGGGCAGCTCGAAGCCCTCCGCCTCCGCGGTCTCGTCCACGTCCACGCTCGACGAGGTCTTGTCGACCCGCCGCGACTTGAGCTCCTCGAGCGAGTCCTCGCTGAGGTCGTCGTCGGTCTTGCGTGGCGCGTCGTAATCGGTTGCCATCTGGAATCTCGCTTCTCTTCGTGCGCCTGCGTCTGTGTGGCGGAGAACGCTCGGTGGCCCACGCTTGTTCCCACACGCTCGACCGGTTTTACCGCCCCGAAACATCTCTCTGCGTGCGCGGATTGTGCCTGAACATCACGGCGATGTCACGTCGGCGCTTTCAGCCCCTGAGACGCATCCCACACCGCCGACCCGTTCGGGTCCGCGGTCGCGGAGCGTCACGAGCCTGCACCTGCCGTCTGCAGACCAACTGCCCACCGTTCCTTTGCCCCGAACCGACGCGGTCCGGTGCACCGTGGAGGTCCATCGCCGCGGTAGGGTCTGCGAACCCGACCGACATCCTTCCACCGGCCCGGAGGTGCACCATGACCCAGTTCGTCGACGAGATCCGCCAGCGCGTGAGCGCCACCCTCGACGAGCTCGCCGAGGCCCAGGCCGCCGGCGACGAGTACCGCGTGCGCGTGCACACCGGCGAGCTCGAGTCGTTCGCGCGGCTCGCCCAGGACAACGACATCCACGTTCCCGAGCTCGTGCCGTTCGCGGCGGCCTGAGCTCCCGCCACGAGGAACGGGCACCCGGCCGCGTCCGGGTGCCCGTTCCTCGTGTCCGGCCCGTCGGCCTCCGCACGCAGGGCGATGCGGGTCAGGACGTGAACAGCTGCTGCACCGGTCCGACGAGCGCCGGCCCCGCCGCGACGGTCAGCTCCTTGCCGGGGGCCTCGCCGGCACCGACGACGACACCACCGGCCTCCTCGACGACGAGCCAGCCGGCTGCGAGGTCCCAGGCGTTGAGCCCGGACTCGGCGTAGGCGTCGACCGAGCCGTCGGCCACGCGCACGAGGTCGAGAGCGGCGCTGCCGATGCGGCGGATGTCGCGGACCTGGGGCAGGACGCGCGTCAGGACCTCTGCCTGACGCGCCCGCTTCTCGGGCGCGTAGCCGAAGCCGGTGGCGAGCAGGGTGCGCCCGAGCCGGTCCTCGGTCGACACGGACAACGGCGTGCCCGGGTCGTCGGGCGTGGCGCCCTCGGGGCGCGTCCAGGCACCGCCGCCCCGACGGGCGTGGTGCACGAGCCGCAGGCACGGGTCGGCCACGGCCCCGGCCACCGGCGTCCAGCCCCCCTCGGTCGAGGGGTCGCCGACGACGACGGCGACCGACACGGCGTAGGCGGGCACCCGGTAGAGGTAGTTGACGGTGCCGTCGATCGGGTCGACGACCCAGGTCAGGCCCGAGGTGCCGGCGACGTCGGCGCCCTCCTCGCCGAGGATGCCGTCGTCGGGGCGCGCCTGCTGGATGAGCCGGTGGAGCAGCTCCTCGGAGCGCCGGTCCATGACGGTGACGACGTCGGTGTCGGTGGACTTCGTCGCGGCGACGCCGACCCCGTCGGGCCGCTCGTCGCGGATGAAGCGAGCCGCCTCGGTGGCGATGGCGACGACGGTGCGCTCGAGGGCGGCGAGATCGAGGCCCTCGGGCAGTCCGGGGACGGCGGCGGGTGGCGTGGTGGTCATGGGTCCTCCTCAGTCGCGACCGCAGAGGGCCGGTCGGGCGGTGCGCAGGTTCGGGCAGCAGCCCGTCGCGCACACCGAGGGCATCCGGCCCTCGAAGTCGGGCAGCGCCTCGCCGCGCGCCTCGGCGGCACGCTCGAGCAGGGCATCGGCGAGGTCACGCACGAACGTCTCCCCCGTGCCGACGGTGGGCACCCGCACCAGCGCGACGCCGAGCCGGTCGCAGGTCTGCTGCGCCTCGGTGTCGAGGTCGTAGACGACCTCCATGTGGTCGGACACGAAGCCGATCGGTGCCAGCACGACGGTCGTGACGCCGGCGGCGGCGAGCTCCTCGATGCGGTCGTTGACGTCGGGCTCGAGCCACGGCTGGCTCGGCGGACCCGACCTCGAGCAGTAGACGAGCTCGCCGGTGAGCTCGCGGCCGAGGGACCGGCCGGCCTCCTCGGCCAGGTGCGAGGCGAGCGCCAGGTGCTGGCGGCGGTAGAGGTTGCCCTCGCCGTCCCCCGGGCCCGAGGTGTCGTCCATCGCGTCGGGGATCGAGTGCGTGACGAAGAGGAGCGCGAGCTCGCCGTCGGGCAGGCCGTCGAGGGCACGCAGGGAGCGCACGAGCTCCTCGAGGTTGGCGGCGGCGAAGCCCGGGCGCGGCGCGTACGGGGCGACCTTGTCGATGCCGAGCTCGACTCCCTCGTCGCGCAGCTCCGCGTCGGCGTCGGCGAGGTTCTCGCGGTACTGGCGGCACGAGGAGTAGGAGGAGTAGGCGCTCGTCGTCAGGGTGAGGACGCGTCGGTGCCCGTCGGCGTGCGCCTCGCGGAGGGCGTCGACGATGAACGGCTCGCTGTTGCGGTTGCCCCAGACGACCGGCGTGTCGAGGCCCCGCGAGTCGAGCTCCCGGCGCAGGGCCGCGATGAGGGCCCGGTTCTGGTCGTTGATGGGGCTGCGGCCGCCGAAGAGGAAGTAGTGCTCGCCCACAGCGGCCAGGCGCTCGTCGGGGATGCCGCGTCCGGCCGTGACCCGGCGCAGGAACGGCATGACCTCCTCGGGCCCCTCGGGACCGCCGAAGCCGAGCAGGAGGACCGCGTCGTACGGCTCGAGCGAGGCCTGGGCCGGCACGCCGGGCCGGGCGCTGCTGCTGGGGGTCTGACCTGTCATGGGTGGCTGCGGCCTCTCGATCGGGATGGGTCTTCGGGGTGCGGGTCCGACCGGCTCAGACGCCGGACCGCAACGGGACGGGGGCGTTGAGGTCGAGACGCACGGCGACCATGCGCACGACGAAGACGAGACCGACCGCCGTCCACAGCAGCCAGTCACGCAGCGACCCGAGCTGGGCCGCGACGACGATGACGACCGACCCGAGCATGGCCGGGAGGGCGTAGAGCTCGCGCCGCAGGACCTCGGGCACCTGCCCGGCGAGCAGGTCGCGCACGACGCCGCCGCCGACCGCGGTGATGACGCCGACGAGGACGGCCGCCACGGGCGCGACGCCCGGCGTCGTCACGGCCTTGAGGCTGCCCGCGACGGCGAACACGGCAAGGCCGGCAGCGTCGAGGACCCGGACGAAGCGCGTCGTGCGCTCGACGGCCGGGTGGTAGAGGAAGGTGACGAGGCCGCCGAGGGCCGCCGCCGTCAGCAGCCTCCAGTCGCTGATGCCGACGGGCGGGACATCGCCGATGAGCAGGTCGCGCACGATGCCGCCGCCGAGCGCCGCGGCACACGCCAGCACGAGGACGCCGAAGAGGTCGAAGCGCTTCTTGACGGCGACGAGGCCCCCGGAGAGCGCGAAGACGAACACGCCGACGAGGTCGAGGGCGAGCTGGGCGGACGCGTACGAGGTGGGCATGCCAGAGCAAACGGTACCCGCGCGGCGTGGGCGCTTTCGTGCCCGCCCGGCCGGTGGCATGCTCGATGCACCATCAGCCCCCCGACCCGCCCGTCTCCACCCACCGAAGGACCCTTCCATGCAGCACCTCCGGCTCGTCGGCGTCCACGAGGACGGCACGCACCTGCTGCTCACCGACGACGACGGCAACGGGTTCGCCCTCCCGCTCGACGATCCGCTGCGCGCGGCCGCCCGACGAGACCGGCAGCATCAGGGGCAGGTGCCGGTCGAGGCCCCCGAGGGCCTGCGCCCCCGCGACGTCCAGGCGATGGTCCGAGCCGGGCTGTCGGCCGAGGAGGTCGCCGAGCGCGCGGGCTGGCCGGTCGAGAAGGTCCACCGCTACGAGGGACCGATCCTCGCCGAGCGCGAGCATGTGGCGGGCCTGGCCCGACAGGCGCGGCTGCGGGCCCGGGGCGCCGGGCACGGCGGCTCCCCCACGCTCGACGCGCGGGTCTCCGAGCGTCTGCGCTCCCGCGAGATCGACCTCGGTTCGGTCCGGTGGGACTCCCGCCGCACCCAGGCCGGGACGTGGACCGCGCTGGTGCGCTTCACGGCCGGCGGCCGCGAGCGCGAGGCGGCCTGGCACTACGACCCGCTGTCCCGGACGGTCACGGTGCTCGACGACGAGGCCCGTTGGCTCAGCGAGGACGAGGAGCAGCAGGCGCCCGGCCCCATCCCGGCGCCGCACCTGTCGGCCTCCACCCGCCCGAGCCGCGTCTACGACGTCGAGGCCGAGGGCGGCGTCGGCGAGCCGCGCGACAGCCGCGAGACGCGTCGGGCCACCGGCGCACCGGCGAGCGTCCGGCGCCGCGAGGGCGAGACCGTCGACCTCATGGCCGCGATGCGCGAGCGCAGCGCCCAGC
>JAEWFB010000271.1 GCA_023389095.1 Actinomycetes bacterium | reverse complement strand
TGCCACAGCCTGCGGATGCTCGGCGTCGGCGACCGGCCCTCGCGGCTGCTGCGGGCCGTGCGCGGTCTCGAGCTCGTCGAGCTGCCCGACGCCGACTCCTGCTGCGGCTTCGGTGGCACGTTCGCGGTCAAGAACGCCGACGTCTCCGCCGCCATGGGGCGGGACAAGGTCCGCAACGTGCGGGACGCCGGGGCGGACGTCCTCGTCGCGAGCGACTCGTCGTGTCTCATGCACGTCGGTGGCCTGCTGTCGCGAGAGGGCTCTCCGGTACGGGTCATGCACCTCGCCGAGATCCTGGCCTCCGACACGGCGTCGACGGCAGGCGCGCCGGTGCAGGAGCGGACCGCGTGAGCGCCACCTTCGTCGGCATGCCGCCGTTCCCCGACGCGGCGCGAAACGCACTGGGGGACAGCCAGCTCCGGCACAACCTCGCCCACGCCACCGGGACGATCCGCCGCAAGCGGGCCGCCGTCGTCGCGGAGGTCGACAACTGGGAGGACCTGCGCCTGGCCGGCGCAGCCATCAAGGACCGCACCCTGCGCCACCTGGACGAGCACCTCCTGCGGCTCGAGGAGTCCCTGACCAGCAACGGTGCCATCGTCCACTGGGCGCGGGACGCCGCCGAGGCCTGCGCCATCGTCGCCTCGGTCGCCCGGGCCCACGCGGTCGACGAGGTCGTCAAGGTCAAGTCGATGGCCACCCAGGAGATTGGTCTCAACGAGGCGCTCGAGGCCGACGGCATCGCCGCCTGGGAGACCGACCTCGCCGAGCTGATCGTCCAGCTCGGTCACGACCTGCCCTCCCACATCCTCGTGCCGGCGATCCACCGCAACCGCACCGAGATCCGCGACATCTTCCAGCGGGAGATGGGCGCCGTCGGGCGCCCCGCACCCGACGACCTGACCGACGACCCGGCCCGCCTGGCCGAAGCCGCGCGCCTGCACCTGCGCGAGAAGTTCCTCACGGCACGGATGGCGGTCTCCGGGGCGAACTTCGCGGTGGCCGACTCCGGCACCCTCGTCGTCGTCGAGTCCGAGGGCAACGGCCGGATGTGCCTGACCCTGCCCGAGATCCTCGTCTCGGTCGTCGGCATCGAGAAGGTGGTGCCCACGTGGAGCGACCTCGACGTCTTCCTGCGCCTGCTGCCGCGCTCGTCGACGGGCGAGCGGATGAACCCGTACACGAGCACCTGGTCCGGCGTCACGCCGGGCGACGGCCCGCAGGAGGTCCACGTCGTGCTCCTCGACAACGGGCGCACCCGCGCC
The DNA here is from genome assembly GCA_023389095.1 of Actinomycetes bacterium. Classification (GTDB taxonomy): domain Bacteria; phylum Actinomycetota; class Actinomycetes; order Actinomycetales; family Dermatophilaceae; genus Monashia. Next base: position 15,845 of record JAEWFB010000271.1, on the reverse strand, counting down.
CTCGCCGACGAGGTCGGCCGCCAGGCCCTGCGCTGCATCCGCTGCTCGGCCTGCCTCAACGTCTGCCCGGTCTACGAGCGCACCGGCGGTCACGCCTACGGGTCGGTCTACCCGGGCCCGATCGGCGCCATCCTCAACCCCTTGCTGCGCGGCGTCGGTACCGATGACCAGGTCGACTCGCTGCCCTACGCCTCGACACTCTGCGGCGCCTGCTTCGAGGCCTGCCCCGTCCGCATCGACATCCCGTCCGTCCTCGTCGACCTGCGTGCCCAGGTGGTCGACGCCCACCGCCCCGGCCACGGGCACCGGCTTCCCAAACCGGAGGCCGTGGCGATGAAGGGCGCCGCCTGGGCGCTCGGCCGGCCCGGGCGTCTGCGCACGCTCGAGCGCTTCGCGACCCGAGCGTCTGCCCTGGCTCCCGGCCGCAGGACCTCGGACACCTTCGCGGCCCGGGTGGTGTCACGGCTGCCACGGCCTGCGAGCCGGTGGACCGGTTCTCGAGACCTGCCCCTGCCGGCCAGGGAGTCCTTCCGCGCCTGGTGGGCCAGGACGTCCGGTGGTAGAGACGAAGGAGAGCGTGGATGAGCGACGCTTCGGGCGCGAGTGCGCGCGACACGGTGCTCGCGGCAGTGCGGGCCGCTGTCACGGGTGCCGCCCCGCCCCCGCCGGCGCCCTCCCTCGTCCCGGGGCGCCAGGGAGTGACCGACCTCGTGGCCCTCTTCGTCGAGCGCGTCGAGGACTACCGCGCCATCGTGACCCGGTGCGCCCCAACCGACGTCCCGGCCACACTGGCGGCGGCGCTCGCCGGTACGGACTCCGCCGTCGTGCCCGTCGGCTTCCCCCACGACGTGCCCGGTGGTGTGGTCGACACCGGCCTCACCGCGACCGAGCTCGACGCGCTGGACGCGGTGGTGACGACGGCCACCGTGGCCATCGCCGAGACCGGCACCGTGGTGCTCGACCACGGGCCCGGTCAGGGGCGTCGTGCCCTGTCGCTCGTCCCCGACCTGCACGTCTGTGTCGTCCGGGCGGAGCAGGTGGTGCCGGACGTGCCGGACGCCATGGGTCGGCTCGATCCGGCGAGGCCCCAGACGTGGATCAGTGGGCCCAGTGCCACGAGCGACATCGAGCTGAACCGCGTGGAAGGGGTGCACGGCCCACGGCGGCTCCACGTCGTCGTTGTGGGCTGACCGCGCCCGTTCGTCGGTGAAGCCTTGTCGGCAGGTCGACGCGCGGGCGACGATGATGGCGTCGAGGCCCGGCCCGCAACGGTTGGAGCGCCCGGGCGCGACCCGATGAGGGATACCCAGCGAGTTCGTCAGGTGGGCGCCGATCCGCATCGGTACGCACCGGTCGGGTGGAGGCACAGTGCGACGGACCCTCCCGGCGACCGCGGCGCTGGTGGCGGCGACCGCGGTGTGGGGCTCGACCTTCATCGTCACGAAGGACTCCCTCGACGAGCTGGACCCGGCCTCGTTCCTGGCCTGGCGCTTCGGCATCGGCGCTGCCGCACTCCTGCTCGTCCGCGCGGCCACGGTGGCTCGGCTGACCCGCCCGGAGCTGCGTCGCTCCGCCCTGCTGGGGATCGCCCTGGCCGGCGGCTTCCTGCTCCAGACCAGCGGCCTGCAGCACACCCTCGCCGGGGTGTCGGGGTTCCTGACCGGTGCGGCGGTCATCCTCACGCCTGTCGTCGCCGCCCTCGTCTTCAGGGAGCAGGTCGGCCGTGCCGGATGGGCCGCCGTCGCGCTCTCCACCGCCGGCATCGCCACCCTCGCCGGCGGCGTCGGCACCCCCTCCGTCCTGGGCGCCGCGCTCACCCTGGCCGGCGCCGCGTGCTTCGCCGTGCACATCACCGGCCTGAGCCAGTGGGCCACCCGGGAGAACGCCTACGGCATGACGGCGGTCAGCGTCACCGTCGCGGCGGTGCTCTGCGCGGCCTTCGCCATCGTGACCGGACACGGCATCACCGTCCCCGCCTCTGCCTCCGCTTGGCAGGCGGTCCTCTATCTCGGCATCCTCGCGACCTGTGTCGGCTTCGCCGTCCAGGCCTGGGCGCAGTCCGCCCTGACGGCCACCGCTGCGGCGGTCGTGATGACCATGGAACCCGTCTTCGCGGCCGTCCTTGCGGCGGCCCGGGGCGAGACGGGTCTGGGTTGGGTCGGCTGGACCGGCGGCCTCCTGGTCGTCGCCGGTATGGCGCTCGCCGAGCTCGGACCGCGCGACTGCTGCGACGCGATGGCACCACGCGTCGAGTGCTGCTGAGGATCGGACGACAGGCGGGTCGCGCCCACTCTGCCGTGGACACCACCGCCGGGGCTGCTCACGGCGTGCGTGGACGACATTCTTCGCCGACGCCTGTCTCGGCGGTCGCCCGAGTGGGCATGGTCCGGGCATGGACGACGAGCAGACCCTGCTGGGGGAGTGGTTCGCCGCCCGGGATGCCTACGACGACCTCCTGCAACAGCTCTTCGCGCCGAACGGGGATCCGGCGCCCCGACGGCCGGACCAGGGGATCGTCGACGAAGCCGCTCGCCTCCGCGAGCTCGAGGAGGCGGCCCGGCGCCGGTACGACGCGGGTCGCGGGCTCGACGGCTTCGGGTCGGCCGAGTCCTGAGCAGCGGTCACGGCACGACCGGCCCGACCGGCGCGACGTCGAGGGAGTCGAGCAGGTCGAGGACGCGGCGCTTGATGTCGTCGCGGATAGGGCGCACCGACTCGACGTCCTTGCCGGCGGGGTCCTCGAGGTCCCAGTCCTCGTAACGCTTGCCGGGGAAGATCGGGCAGGTGTCGCCGCAACCCATGGTGATGACGACGTCGGAGTCCGCGACGGCCCCGGTGGTGAGGATCGTGGGGGTCTCGGCGGTGATGTCGATGCCGTCCTCCGCCATGGCTGCGGCGGCGGAGGGGTTGACGCGGTCTGCCGGCGCGGACCCGGCCGAGCGGACCTCGACGGCGCCGCCGGACAGGTGGTGCAGGTAGGCGGCGGCCATCTGGGAGCGGCCGGCGTTGTGGATGCAGACGAACAGGACGGACGGCGGGTCGGTCATGGTGGGGGCTCCTCGATCGGTGGTGTGGCGGTTCAGGGTGTTCGCCGGCCGTGGGGGATGACCACGTCGTCGGCGCTCTGGCCGGCGTCGGGGTAGAGCGCCAGCGTCAGGGCCACGCCGACGACCAGGCCGACGAGCTGGGCCGCGACGAAGCCGGGCACCGAGCCCGGCGCGATGCCGGCGAAGGTGTCGGAGAAGACGCGGCCGATGGTGACCGCAGGGTTCGCGAACGAGGTGGAGCTGGTGAACCAGTACGCGGCCCCGATGTACGCCCCGACTGCGGGTGCGGCCAGGGCGGCACGACCGGTGCGGGCCAGTGCGAAGACGAGTGCCACGAGACCGGCGGTCGCGACCACCTCGCTGATCCCGTGCCCGGCGGTCAGGCGGCCCTTGGTCGAGAGCGCCGTGCCGACGCCGAACATGGCATTGGCGAGCAGGGCGCCGCCGATGGCGCCGAGCACCTGCACGACCACGTACGCCCCGAGGTCGCTCGGGTGCAGACCGTGGCCGGCGCGGCGGCCCAGGAACCAGTCCGCGAGCGAGACGACCGGGTTGAAGTGCGCCCCGGAGACGGGACCGAACATCAGGATCAGCACGGTCAGCCCGAGGGCGGTGGCGATGCTGTTCTCCAGCAGCTGCAGGCCGATGTCGTTCGGGGACAGCTGTTGTGCGGCGATTCCCGAACCGACCACGACCGTCACGAGGAGCGCGGTTCCGAGGAGCTCGGCCAGGAGCCGGCGGGACAGTGGTGCGGGAGTCGTCACACGATGATGTTGACGGGCAGATTTGGCTCAGTCAAACTTGAGTCAATGAACGTTGAGCGAATTGACGAGCTGGAGCACCGGGTGCGCGCGCACGCGGCACTGGCCGACATCACGCGTCTGCGGATCGTCGACCGGCTGTGCGTCAGCGACGCCGCCGCGTCCGAGCTCGGTGTGCTGCTCGACGTCCCGTCGAACCTGCTCGCACACCACCTCAACGTGCTGCAGGACGCCGGTCTCGTCTCTCGCCAGAAGTCCGAAGGTGACGGCCGGCGGACCTACGTGACGCTCGTGCCGGACGCCGTGCCCGCAGCGGGCCGCTCGGGAGCCACGCTGGCGCGCCCCCGTCGAGTGCTCTTCGTGTGCACGGCCAACACCGCCCGCTCGCACCTGGCCGCGGCCCTGTGGCGCCGCGCCAGCCCGGTCCGCGCGGCCTCCGCCGGCACCCACCCCGGCGAGCGCATCCACGACCGTGCGGCTGCTGCCGCCTCCCGCCACGGCCTGGAGATGCCTGATGTCGCGCCGGCCCTGCTGTCGCACACGAGACGCGCCGGCGACCTGGTCATCACCGTCTGCGACCGTGCGCACGAGGAGCTGCACGGCGAGGACTGGGCCCACTGGTCCGTCCCCGACCCGGTCACGGCCGGCGGCGCGCGCGCGTTCGACCGGGCCCTCGACCTGCTGGCCGGGCGCGTCGCCGCCCTGGCGCCGCGCTTCACCCCAGCGGCCTGAATGGGCCTGCGCCCCGGGGGTGTCCCAGGGCCTGCAGCGTCTGCACCCTGTTCGATGCGCCTGCTCACGACCGCGGTCGGTACTTCGACCGTCAGCAGGTGACGCCGCTCTCCTGCAGGACGACGGAAGACGTCGACCCGTCGGCTCGAACCACGTGTGCCACAGTGTTCTCGGAGACGCACACCCCCACCGCGGCGAGCTCTCCGTCTGCGGCTGTCGCCCTGGCGATGACGGTGGCGCCGGTGGGCGGATCGAACGTGACGCGCGCGCCGCGATCGCACTGGGGCGCCACCTTCATGAAGACCGCAGACCCCGCGGTCGGGATCCCCGCGACCCGGCCCGTGGCGCTGGCATCGGTCAGGACAGCGCCCGCGGCGGTCGACGACATCACCTGGCCGCACACCTCGAGCAGCGGAGCGGCGTTCGAGACGCCGGTCGTGTCGCACGCGGCGACCAGGCCGCCCACCGTCAACAACGCCGCGACCGTGCCTGCCCTTCGACGCCCCCTGCCCATGGTCCAAGCGTCGCCGCTGATTCCAGGGATGGCAACGGCTCCGGTGTCCGCGACGTCTCGACGCGGCGGATCGGTCGGACGTCGCGGCCGCGAGCCGAGCGGGCCTCCAGCCCTCAGTCCGGTACGGGAGCCTCGGTGAACGTGAGGAAGCGGCCCTGGTGGGCCTCCAGCGTCAGGTCGACGCCGTGGAGCTCGTCGACGGTCCCGGCGTCGTCGCCGGTCAGCTGGTCGAGGACGTACCAGCCGGGGGTGAAGTGGTTGCTGGAGACCCGCACGTCGACGGGGTCTGCGCTGAAGTTGAGCACCGTGGCCTGGCGCAGCACGCCCGGCAGGTCGTCGTGCACCATGACGAGCACGCCGGGGTGGCTGCACGAGGGCACCTCGACCTGGGTCGCGGTGGCGATGCCCGACGCGTCGCGGACCCGGAGGACGTGCGCGAGCCGGGACACGAAGGAGTCCGGGTCCTCCAGCTGCACCGGCAGCGGGCCGTAGAGCGACCGGCCGCGCGGCATGCCGGAGGCCGACTGCGACAGGTCGGGCCGGTAGTCCATGAGGTCGTAGGCGCCGCGGTGCAGCCAGCGGGTGTCGCCGGTGGCGAGCAGGTGGCCGATCTCCTCGCGGTCGATCGTCGTCATGCCGGCGAGGTCCCACCCGGACAGCGCGAACACGCCCGGCTGCAGCGCGTTGAACATCGCCAGCAGCAGGTGGGCCTGCCGGATGTTGTCGATGTCGGGCCCGTCGACGACGTCCAGGTCGCGGTAGCCGAGCGCGGCGGCGATGACGGTGGTGGTCGTCGACGCGATGCCGTTGGTCGTGAAGATGGCGTTGTACGGCGCCGCGTCGCCCGTGAGGTGCTCGACGAGCTGGCCCCGCACGTGGGCCGCCAGCGCCGTCCCGGTGACCTCGACGCCGTGGAAGGTGAACATCTCGTCCCGGTGCAGGGTCTCGAAGTGGACCAGCTCGTACGTGAGCTCGTCGTGGTTCTGCAGGGCGTGGACGAGGGAGATGGGGTGCACGCCGGACTCGAGCGAGATGTTGAGGGTCAGCCGCAGGAACTCGGTGTCGGCCGTGGCGAGCGCGTGGTGGTAGGCGGGCCGGTTGACGAAGTCGTAGGACAGGTCGGCTCCGGCCTCGGCCGTGATGCGGATGTCGTCGACGGTCAGGTTCAGCTCCTGGAAGCTGAAGCCGCCCACCTTGCGCACCATGGAGCCGATCAGCTGGTTCGCGGCCTCGGACAGCGGGTGGCCCTCGGACCAGGCGGCCTCGCCCTCGCTGGACTTCTCGACGCCGAGGAAGCCGTTGGCGTCGAGGCGCAGCCCGCCCGAGCCGAGGTCGCCCATGGAGTGCAGCGCGTCGCCGATGACGAGGCGCATCCCGGCGAACGTCGGGTCGAGCCAGTTGATGGAGGGCTGGCCCTCCTTGAAGTAGTGCAGGTACACCCAGCGGCGGACGACGCCGTCCTCACCCGCGACCTCAGCCGTCGCGGACCAGTTCGTCTCCTTGACGCCGGGTGCGTGGAAGATGACGCGCTGGAGCCGGCCGATGATGTAGCCGGCCTTCTCGAGCGCCGCCTCGGCCGCGACGTCGAGGTTGGCGGAGTCGCGCCCGGGTCGCACCTCGGGCAGCAGGTGCCAGTCGCTGGGGTCGATCTGGACCATGTGGAAGATGCCGGGGTAGTCGCCGACGTTCATCTCCGCGAGCCGGAAGTCCGGACCCTTGCCCGTGTGGCCCGGGACGATGTCGTCGATGATCGTGCCGCCGTGGGCCGCGGCGACCTCGCACATGGCCCGGTACTCGTCCTCGGTGCCGAACGCCGCGTCGATCTGGGTCGAGATCCGGTCGAAGTGCCCGTCCACGCTCGGCGTCGGGTCCCACCCGGACAGGCCGCCGGCCCGCTTGACGGGCCCGGTGTGCACGGCGCGGATCCCGATGCGGGAGAAGACGCCCCAGAGGTCGGGGTCGGCCAGGGTGCCGAGGAACGAGGTGTCCGCCTTGGTCACCATCGAGATCGGGTAGGCGGTGAACCACACGGGGGCCACCTCCACGGCCGCGACGGGGTTCGGCCGCGCGAACGGGTTCTGCCACATCGACCCCTGGCCCGAGAACTGCGTCGCGATCGTGTTCGCGTCCGAGAGCATCGACTCGCGACGCAGCCACGCGACGTAGGCGGGGTTGGTGCCGACGGGCTCGCCCACGCGCTCGCTCGCTCCGGGAGCGCCCTGGCCGCGGAGGCGGACGCGAGGCCGGAGCAGCTGGGGCCGCGCTGCGAAGAAGTGCTCGGAGTAGCTGATCTCGGCAGGCTCGTGCTCGGCCGGGTCATGCGGGTCGGACGCGACCGCCTCCTCCTCGGCCGGCTGGGTCACGGTCCTGGCATCGACGCGCTCCATGCACGCCATCAAAGCACCCGCGCCCGCGCCGGGGGTGGGCAGGACCGAACCGGACATTACGCGAGCGGAGGTTTCGGGCTACGTTCGAAGCCATGGGCGACGATGCGGTAGCCGAGACGTCAGCGACCGGACCCGATGTCGTCATCGTCATGGGCGTGTCCGGAAGCGGGAAGTCCACCGTCGCCAAGGGCATCTCGACCGTCATGGGGTGGGAGTTCGCCGAGGGCGACGCGTTCCACTCCGAGGCCAACGTCGCGAAGATGCGCAGCGGGCAGGCCCTGACCGACGAGGACCGCTGGCCCTGGCTCGAGGCCATCGGCAGCTGGATCAGTACCAAGGAGGCCGCCGGGGAGTCGGCCGTCGTGACCTGCTCGGCGCTGCGCCGCGCCTACCGTGACCTGCTGCGCCGCGGCCGCCCCCACGTGCGCTTCCTGCACGTCACGGCACCGGCGGACCTGATCCGCGACCGCATGGAGCACCGACCGGGCCACTACATGCCGTCGTCGCTGCTGCCGAGCCAGATCGCGACGCTCGAACCGCTGGGCGACGACGAACCGGGTATCTCGGTGACGAACGAAGGCACCGCCGCCCAGGTTCTCGACCGCGCTCTCGGCGCGCTCGGTCTGCGAAAGGACTCCCAGGCATGATCCTGAACTCGACCCTCGCACCGCCGGCCCTGACGATCGCGCTGGCGGCCGACCCACCGAAGGTGCCCTACGCGAGCGACGGACAGCTCGTCGCCGCCTGCATCCTCGGCATCCTCGCGGTCGTCCTGCTCATCACTATCGGCAAGGTGCACCCGTTCCTGTCGCTGATGCTCGGCTCGGCGGTCCTCGGCGCCGTGGCGACCGTGCCGCCGGGCGACGTCGTCTCGAGCTTCCTCGACGGGTTCGGCAGCACCGCGGGAGCGGTGGGCGTCCTCATCGCCCTCGGCGCGATGATCGGCAAGCTGCTCGAGGACTCGGGCGGGGCCACCCGCATCGTGTCGACGATCGTCGGCCGCGTCGGGCCCGGGCGGCTGCCGTGGGCCATGGCGCTCATCGCGGCGATCCTCGGCCTGCCCCTCTTCTTCGAGGTCGGGGTCGTGCTCCTCGTGCCGGTCATCATCCTGGTGGCCCGGCGAACCGGACTGTCCCTCATGAAGATCGGCATCCCCGCCCTGGCCGGCCTCTCGGTCCTGCACGGTCTCGTGCCACCCCACCCGGGCCCGCTGACCGCCATCGGCCTGCTCAACGCCGACCTCGGACGCACCCTGCTGTTCGGCATCATCGTCGCCATCCCGACGCTCGTCGTCGCCGGCCCGGTGCTCGCGCACTTCGTGGACCGGTGGGTCCCCAAGTACGTGGACGCCGACGCCCGCTTCCTGGAACCCGTGGGTGCCGGTGTGGGTGCCGGTGTGGGTGCAGGCGTGGGTGCCGGACGCGTGGCGGGCGACGTCGGCGACGCGAGGTCGGCGGGCTCCGCGACCCACGACGCGACCCACGACACGACCTACGACGAGCTCGAGACGCCGCTCGCCCCCGGGCGTCGACGCGTCTCGTTCGTCGCCGCGATCATCGGCATCACGCTCCCGGTCGTGCTCATGCTCGTCGACGCCATCGCCAAGCTGCTCATCTCGGACAAGAAGAACGGCGTTCGCACCGTCATCGACTTCTTCGGCACCCCGACCGTCGCCCTGCTCATCGCGGTCCTGTTCTGCTACGTCGTGCTCGGGCTCGGCTCCGGCATGGACAAGAACGAGGTCAGCGCGTCGGTGGGTGCGGCCCTGCCGCCCATCGCCGGCATCATCCTCATCGTCGCCGCCGGCGGCGGGTTCAAGCAGACGCTCATCGACGCCGGCATCGGCAACGTCATCAAGGACTGGGCCACCGGCGTCAACATCTCGGTGCTGCTGCTCGGCTGGCTCGTCGCGGTGCTCATCCGGCTCGGCACGGGCTCGGCCACGGTGGCGACGATCACCGCGGCAGGCATCGTCGGTCCGCTCGCCGCCACGCTGACCACCAGCCACCTGGCGCTGCTCGTCCTGGCGATCGGCTGCGGCTCGCTCTTCTTCAGCCACGTCAACGACGCCGGGTTCTGGCTCGTCAAGGAGTACTTCGGCCTCACCGTCGGGGAGACGATCAAGTCGTGGTCGGTGATGGAGACCGTCATCTCCGTCGTCGGCTTCGTGCTCGTCATGGCCCTGAGCCTCGTCGTCTAGGGGACGGCTCGGCGACGGCCTGAGGCTCGCCCAGGTGGTCGCGGCCGGACGACCGTTGGCTCACGCCGTCGGCCTCGTTCGGCGTGTCGACGCGGCGTGTCCCGGACGCTCGACGACCAACGGTCGTCCGCCAGCCGCGTCGCGCGCGTGTGACGCGTCAGAGCACGGTGGTGCCGTACATCTCGCCGAGCGGGTCGGCGATGAGCTCGAGCCGGGCGCCGTTGGGGTCGCGGAAGTAGATCGAGGTGCCACTCTCCTCGAGGTACTCGACGCCGGCGTCGTCGAGGCGTCCGCGGATCCGTTCCCACGTCTGCGGCTCGACCGAGATGGCGATGTGGTGCAGGCCTCCGAGCACCTCCGCGTACGGGCCGACGTCGAGCCCGGGGAAGTCGAAGAAGGCCAGGAGGTTGTCGTTGCCGATGTCGAAGAAGAAGTGGTTCGAGCCGCGGTAGTCGCGGTTCTCGACGATCTCGGTCAACGGGAACTCGAGGACGCCCTGATAGAAGCGGATGGTCTCCTCGACGTCGCGGGCGAGCACCGCGACGTGGTGCAGGCCGCGCGCGCTCGAGACGGGGCGGCGCTCGGCCGGCCGGAGGTGGGTGTCACGGATCCGCGCGCGCTCGGCGTCGATCGCGGCGAGGTCGATCTCGGTCATGGTGGCCTCGGAACGGGTAGTTGCGCGTTCAACTCAGGCTAGCCCTGGAGCGGGCCGCCGTTCCAGTGATCGCGATGGGTCATCTCGGCCACGGCGACCCGGCGCAGCCGCTTGAGCTGCCGGACCGGCTTGCCCAGCGGGACGACCGCGGCCACGGCGTAGGGCTCCGGGATGCCGAGCAGCCGTTTGAGGGCCGGCTCCTCGGCGACGGCCATCGTCGTGATCGTGCCGCCGAAGCCCTCGTTGCGGGCCGCGAGCAGGATGTTCCAGACCAACGGGTAGACCGACGCGCCCGCGACGACGCCGACGCGGTCGAGGTCCTGGTCCAGCGCGGCCACCACCCGCAGGTCGACGCAGACGACGAGCACCACCGCGGCCCGCCGCAGCGGCTCGGTGACCCATGCCGGGACGACCGTCCGCGCGACGTCCTCCTCGCTCACCGTGCTCGGGGTCCAGGCGCTCCACGGCGACTCCCCGGCAGCGCGCTGGGCGTGGTAGCGCCGGGCGCCCGGTCCGGTGGCCTCGACGAGGTGCTCGCGCACGGCCGGGTCGCGGACCACGACGATCTGGGCGCCCTGGCGGTTGCCGCCGCTGGGAGCGAAACGCGCGTTCTCGAGGATCCGCGCGAGCACCTCGTCCGGGAGCGGGTCCCCGGTGAAGTCGCGGACGGCCGCCGTGGTGCGCATGACCTCGTACAGGTCCATGCGAGGCACGATAGCCCGGGCTCCGAGCCGGGGTGCCGACTACGGACGCGCGGGGCTCGGGACGATGGTCACCGGGCAGGACGCGTGGTTGAGCACGGCCCGGCTCACCGAGCCGAGCACCATGCGCTCGAGCGGGCCCAGCCGCCGTGAACCGAGGACGAGCAGCCCGGAGCGGCGGGAGTCCTCCTCCAGGGTCGGCGCGGCCGGCGCCTCGGGCGTGACCAGCTCGACGACGAGGTCGTGGGCGACCTGCTTGGCCAGCCCGGCCGCCTCGAGCGCGGCGCTGCGGGCCATCCCGAACCGCGTCAGCGCCCACTCGTTGACGGCGTCCGGCGACTGGTGCGCGAGCCCGGCCGCGCCCTGGTTGAGCAGCGCCCACGCCGAGACGACGCGCAGCGGGACGCCCCACCGGGCGGCCTGGTCCGCCGCGAAGCGCACGACGGCGCCGCACGGTTGCAGGTAGTCCACGCCGACGGTGACCGGCCGCCGCCGAGTCGGCTCGTCGACCGCTCCGCGCACGACGGTCACCGGGCAGAACGAGTGCCGGGCCACCGACGCCGACACCGAGCCGAGGACGGCCGTCCCGAACGCCCCGTGCCCGCGGTGGCCGACGACGAGCAGCCGCGCCTCCTCGGAGGCGTGGACCAGGGTCGGGGCAGCCGCGCCGGCCACCTCGGTCAGGGTGACGGCGTCGTCGGGCAGGAACTTGGCGGCCAGCTGCCGGGCGTCCTCGACCCGGGCCTCGGACAGGTGCTGCGGGCGGGTGGGCAGGACCGCGGGCGCCAGCCCGATCGGGGCCACGAGCCCCTCGTCGGCGAGCGGAAGGGCGGTCACGACGTCGAGGTGGCACCCCCGGTCGGCGGCGGCGCTGGCCGCCCACTCGAGGGCGGCCGACGCGCCGGCCGAGCCGTCGTAGCCCACGACGATCCCGGGCCTGCGCAGCGGCGTCGACCTCTCGGCGTTCATCGCGATCCTCCTCGGCTGCCCGACCGGACGCCGAGGCACCCCGTGACCCGGCGCTGGCTCCAGCGTCGGGCGCCGGGCCGGTGTCCGGTCGGGCCGAAGGTCCCCCGATCACCGCGGGCCGACGCGTCGGCCCGTGGCCGGCCGGTGGCACGGAGCCAGGGGCTCAGCGGGTCGGCGCGTCAGCCGGGCAGGGGGTCACGGACGGGGCCCGTCGTTCGCCGAGTCGATCGACTGGTGGACGGCGACGTAGACCGCCGCCTGGGTGCGCCGCTCCATCCCGAGCTTGGCCAGGACCGACGTGACGTAGTTCTTGACGGTCTTCTCCGCCAGCGACATCGCCTCGCCGATCTGCCGGTTGGTCATCCCGGCGGCGACGTGGTCGAGCACGCGTCGTTCCTGCGGGGTCAGGGCGCGCAGCCGCGGGTCCTTCTCCTGGCCGTCGGCCCAGCTGGCGCGCAGCCGGTGGGCCCGTCCGGTGTCGAGCAGGTTCTCCCCGTTCGCGACGCGCTCGACCGCCTCGACGAGGCCGTTGCCCCGGACGTCCTTGAGCAGGAAGCCGGAGGCGCCGGCGAGGACCGCGGCCGCGAGCGCGTCGTCGTCGTCGTAGGAGGTGAGGATGAGGCAGGCGATCGACGGGTCGATGGACCGGACGTGGCGGCACGCCTCGATGCCGGACCCGTCCGGGAGCCTGACGTCGAAGACCGCGACGTCGGGGCGCAGCGCCGGGATGCGTCGTGCGGCCTCGCCCGCCAGCCCGGACTCGCCCACCACCTCGAACCCCGGGTTCGCCTCGAGCAGGTCACGCAGGCCGCGTCGGACGATCTCGTGGTCGTCGAGGAGGAAGACCCTGATGGTCACGGCACTCACCTCTCGCGTGGTCGTGGGCCCGGTCGACGGGATCGTGGTCGGGTTCGTCGACGGCGTCCGTGCGTCACCGGCGTCGACCCGGTCGCGGGGCGCGGCCCACGGCAGCGGGCGGAGCCAGGGGGACGGTCCAGAGCAGCCGCGTCCCGGCGGGCTCGGCGCCCTCGAGTCGCAGCTCGCCCGAACGCACGACCGCGCGGTGCTCGAGGTTCGCCAGCCCGCTGCGGCGGTCGGCCGACGTCATGCCGACGCCGTCGTCGGTCACCTCGACGGTGAGAACGTCGGCGATGGTGACCCGGACCGTCGCCGTGCTCGCCTCCGCGTGCCGGGACACGTTGGCCAGCGACTCGCGGACGACGGCGAGCACGTCGGAGCGAAGTCCCTCGTCGTCCTCGTGGAGCTGCCCGTGCACGTCGAGCGAGGGCAGGAAGCCGAGGGTCGGGAACCACGAGGTCACGACGTTCTCCAGCTGGTCGATCAGGCTGCCCCCGGGGTCGACCGTGTGCAGCTCGAAGATCGTGGAGCGGATCACCGTGATGGCCTCGTCGAGGCTCGTGACCGCCTCGTCCAGCCGGGACTTCACGACGGGGTGCATGGCGAGCCGGGCCGCGGCCTGCAGGGAGAGACCGGTGGCGAACAGGCGCTGGATGACGTGGTCGTGCATGTCGCGGGCGATCCGGTCGCGCTCCTCGAGCATGGCGAGGTGCTGGCGGTCCTCCTGGGCGCGCGCCGCGACGAGGCCGAGCGCGGCCTGCCGCGCGAAGAGCGTCAGCATCGGCATCGCCCGGTCCGGGGCGTCGCCCTCGTCCGCGCGCCACTGGACGAGGAGGTGGCCGATGGCGCGCTGGCCGGTCGAGATCGTCACGAAGGCGACGGGGCCGTCGGGGTCCACGCCGGCCAGGCGCATCAGCGTCGCGAGCAACGGTTCGGCGGGGCGGGGTCCGGGCAGGACCTGGTCGCTGCCCGCGGCCGCGGGCCAGTCGTCCTCGGTCTCGAGGGCCGGCCAGGACCGCCACGGCGCCGGGCGCTCGGTCGGTTCCGACTCGAACAGGGCCCGCACCCGCACCGTGGCGGTGCCCTCGTCGCGCAGCGCCACCAGGCACATCCGGGCCTCGGTGAGCCGGCACACGTTCTGCGCGACGAGCGTCAGGGCCGCCTCCTCGTCGTGCCCCTCGAGCAGGCTGCGCGTCAGCTCGTTGACCGACTGCGTCCAGAGTCGTTGCTGCTGGCTGCGGGCGTACAGGCGCGCGTTGTCGATGGCGAAGCCGGCCGCGCCCGCGAGCGCCACGAGCAGGGCCTCGTCGGACTCCGAGAACTCCTGCTGCCCCTGCCGCTCGGCGAGGTAGAGGTTGCCGAAGACCTCGTCGCGGATCCGGATGGGCGCGCCGAGGAAGCTCGTCATCGACGGGTGGCCGGGCGGGAAGCCGCGGGAGTCGGGATGGGCCGAGATGTCGGTCAGCCGTTGCGGGCGGGGGTCGCGGATGAGCAGCCCGAGGATGCCGTGCCCCGACGGAGGGTCCCCGATGCGGGCGCGTTGCTCGGGGGTCACCCCGTGGGTGATGAACTGCATGAGGTGCTCGCCGTCCGGGCCGAGGACGCCGAGGGCGCCGTAGCGGGCGTTGACGAGCGCGCAGGCGGACCGGACGATCCGCTGCAGCACCTCGGAGAGCTCGAGGTCCTCGCTGATGGCGGTCACGGCGTCCAAGAGACCTCGGAACTGGGCATGCGAACGTTGCGCCGAGTCAGCCCTCGAACGCAGTTCCTCCATGAGGTCGTCGACGCGTACCGACCGGCCCTCAGCCCCTCGCCGTAGGCGACGATTGGGCTCGGCCTCCGAACCCATGGTTCGAGCATAGGCTCCGCACGCCGCCCTGGGTCGGCGTTGGTGCAATGACGTCCGCGATGCGCACCACCGGCGACGGACGCCCTCTCAACCGTCACGGGCGTCGAGCACGTCGAGCACGTCGAGCACGGCGACACCGGCGAACCGGCCGGCCGCGAGGTCATCCAGGGCACGGTCGGCCTCCTCGAAGGGGTAGGTCACGACGTCGGCGCGCACCGAGAGCGCGGTCGCCAGACGCAGCAGCTCCTCCCCGTCCGACCTCGTGTTGGCGGTCACCGAGGTGAGTCGCTTCTCGTGGAAGAGGTGCGCCTGGTAGTCGAGCGGTGGGACCTGCGTCAGGTGGATGCCGGCGAGGGCCACCGTGCCGCCCCGGTCCAGGGCGGCCAGGGCGACCGGGACGAGCTCGCCGGCGGGCGCGAACACGATGGCTGAGTCGAGGGGCACCGGCGGCGCGTCGTAGCGCCCGCCGACCGAGGCGACCCCGAGCGACAGCGCGAGCCGACGCGCCGCCTCCCCACGCGTCAGGACGTGCACCTCGGCGCCCTCGGCCACGGCGATCTGCGCGGTCAGGTGCGCGCTCGCGCCGAACCCGTAGATGCCGAGCCGACCGCCCGGCGGCAGGGCGGCCCGGCGCAGCGAGCGGTAGCCGATGATCCCGGCGCACAGCAGCGGGGCCGCCTGCTCGCTGGGCAGCCCCGGGGGCAGGGAGTAGGCGTACGCGGCCGGGGCGAGGACGTACTCGGCGTAGCCCCCGTCGGCGTCCCAGCCGGTGAACGTCGCGTCCGGACAGAGGTTCTCGCGCCCCGCCCGACACCACCGGCAGTCACCGCACGTGCCGCGCAGCCAGGCGAGCCCGACCCGTTCGCCGATACCGAACCGGGAGCCACCGGGACCGACCTGCACCACGTGGCCCACGACCTCGTGACCCGGGACCACGTCAGGGCGGTGCGCGGGCAGGTCGGCGTCGGCCACGTGCAGGTCGGTGCGACAGACGCCGCAGACCGCCACGCGCAGCAGCACCTCGCCGGGGCCGGGGGAGGGGAGCGCCCGCTCGCCGAGCCGGATCCGGCCGCGGCTGCCCGGCCTGCCGGCCACCTCCCAGGCCCGCATCCGCGACGGACGCGGCCGGACGTCCGAGCCCTCGTCGCCTGCCATCTGCCCTCCTGCTGCGC
>JAEWFB010000253.1 GCA_023389095.1 Actinomycetes bacterium | reverse complement strand
GGCTTGACGTCCCCGGCCTCGAGCTCGGCGAGGAAGCGGTCGATGATGCCCTTCTGGCGCGCCTCGTCGTGGAGCGACTCCCCGACGATCCGGCTGGCCAGGTCGGTCGACATGGTGCCCACCTCGGTGCGGAGCTGGACGACGGCGGCCTGCCGCTCGGCGTCGACCTGCTTCTTGGCCGAGTCGGTGATCCGGCCGGCCTCGGCCTGTGCCTGCGCGCGCATCTCCGAGACGATCGCCGCACCCTGCCCCCGGGCGTCCTCGCGGATCTTGTTGGCCTCGGTGCGGGCCTCGCGCAGCTGCGCCTCGTACTGCTCCTTCGCGGCATTCGCGGCGGCCTGGGCCTCCTGCGCCTGCTGCATCCCGCCCTCGATGGCGGCCGCACGCTCGGCGTAGAGCTCCTCCATCCGCGGGACGACCTTGGACTTGTAGAGCCAGTAGAGGATCGCGAAGGCGAGGACGCCCACGATCATCTCCGCGGGGTGCGGCAGCAGCGGGAGCTGGTCCGGCCAGCCGACGCCGTCAGCGGTGACTACGGATGCGAGGTACACGTCGCTTCCTTATCTTCAGGAGTTGGGCAGTACGAGTGCGGGCCGGGACCCGCTCAGGCCTTGAAGACGAAGGCGAAGACGAGACCGAGGATGGCGAGCGCCTCGGTGATCGCCATACCGGTGAAGGCGATCGTCTGGAGCATGCCGCGAGCCTCGGGCTGACGGGCGACACCGTTGATGTAGGCGGCGAAGATCAGACCCACACCGATGCCGGGGCCGATGGCGGCGAGACCGTAGCCGAGGTAGGCGATGTTGCCGTTGATCTCGGCAACCAGGGTGCTCAGCATTGCGATGGTTTCCTTTCGGTGGCACCGACCGGGTGGACGGCGTCGTTCTGTGTGGTTGTTCGGTTGTGGAATGCAGCGGGCCGGCGCACCGGCGCCGGGTCAGTGGCCCTCGGCGTAGGCCTCGGAGATGTAGAGCGCGGCGAGGAGGGTGAAGATGAACGCCTGGAGGAACTCGATGAGCAGCTCGAAGAAGGTCATGCCGATCGAGAAGGCGAAGGACAGGACGCCGGCGCCCTGGAGGCCGATGTTGCCGCCGTGGAGGAGGAGGTACTCACCGCCGAGGATGAACACGAGCAGCATGAGGTGGCCGGCGAGCATGTTGCCGAAGAGTCGCAGGGCGAGCGTGAGCGGCCGGATGATGAAGTAGGTGAGGAACTCGAGGAAGAACATGATCGGGACGAGCCAGCCGGGCAGCCCCGAGGGGACGAGCGACTTCAGGTAGGGCAGGAAGCCGTGCCGCTCGCGGATCGCCGCGATGTGGTAGACGAGGTAGACGATGATCGTCAGGACGATCGGGAAGCCGACCCGGCTGAACGTCGGGAACTGCACGAAGGGGATGATCCCGGCGACGTTGTTGAAGAGGATCATCGTGAACAGCGAGAAGAGCAGCGGCAGGAACTTGCGGAAGTGCTCGGCGCCGATGATGTCGCGGGCGATCGTGTTGCGGACGAAGTCGTAGCCCTGCTCGGCGAGCCACTGGCGCTTGCTCGGGACGACCGAGAGCTTGCCGGCGACGCTCGTGTAGAACCAGCCGAGGATCCCGACGGTGATGAGCAGGACGACGGCCGGACGGGTGAGGGTCCAGTTGCTCGTGTCGCTGCCGATGAGCGGCCACCAGAAGTCCCTGGTGCCGGGTGCCTCGAAACTGACCCCGCCACCGCCTGCGGCGACCAGGTTCACGAGCTGAGCGGACAACACGTTCAGGCTCACTGCCTCTCCTCGATTGTGCCGGACCCGCGCACGGCGCACAGAGTGCGACCGGGACAGATGGGGGTGGGGCCGGGGCGAACTCCGTCGTACGTTACTAGACCGCGGGGGGCGGGCGACACACGCGCCGGACGGGCCGTCATCGCTCGTCCCCCGGGGTCGTCGGGGCCTCGTCGTAGACCGGAATGCGGGCCCGCCGGAGGGCGACCATCGCGAAGCCCTGCCAGACGATCGTCACGACGAGGGCGGTCACGCCGAGGGCCTTGCCGTCGACCCACTCCTGGCCCTTGAAGACGATGATGAAGCCGACGAGCGCGATGACCTGCGCGAGGTAGATCGCCATCGCGACGGCGAAGAAGGCGTGCGGGTCCGCGGTGCGGACGAGCCGGCTGAGCAGGAGCAGGCCCGCACTGAAGAAGGCGATGGTGACCGCCGTGCCGAGCAACGCGGACCAGCCGGACTCGGCTCCGACGGTGACGAAGTAGGCGATCGCGAGGCCGATCCCGACGACCGTTGCCGGGAGGTAGGCGCCCTTGACCATGGCCGCGAAGGGCGCGCCGGCATTCGGCGTCGACGTCGTCGTCACGGGCTCGGTCATGGCCTGATCGGGTCCTTCTGGCAGTGCTTCCGGGGTCTTGTGAACTGCTTGTGAAAGTTATCACAAGCGCCTGTGACCCGCCCAACCGGACCCCGTCCTCCCGCCGGCGAGCGAGCGCTACGGGCGGTCCGGGACCTCGATCGGCTTGTGGCGACCGACGGTGACC
>JAEWFB010000219.1 GCA_023389095.1 Actinomycetes bacterium | reverse complement strand
CTTCGACGGCCGCGCGTGGGTCGTCGTGCCGCATGCGGGCTCGAGCGACGCCGCGGTCCGGGCCGTGCGCACCCTGGCCACGGAGGTCGGTGCCGCCGTGCGCCTCATGCCCGCCCACGAGCACGACGCCGCGGTGGCCGCGGTCTCGCACGTGCCGCAGCTGGCGGCGAGCATCGTCGCCGCGTGCCTGCGCGAGCTGCCCGAGCCGGCCGTGGGCCTCGCGGGCCAGGGGCTGCGCGACGTCACCCGGATCGCGGCGAGCGACCCGCGGCTGTGGACCCAGATCCTGGCCGGCAACGCCGCCGCGGTGCGCGACGTGCTGCGGCAGGTGCGCACCCAGGTCGACGACGTGCTCACCGCGCTCGACCACCTCGTCGAGTCCGACGGCGCCGGCTCGCTCGCGACGCTGAGCCACGTGCTCGAGTCGGGCAACCTGGGCCATGCCCGGATCCCGGGGAAGCACGGCGCGGCCCCGGCCGCCTACGAGGTCGTCTCGGTCGTCGTCCCCGACGAGCCGGGCGCGCTCGCGCGCCTGCTCACCGACATCGGAGCCGCCGGCATCAACCTCGAGGACCTCCACCTCGAGCACGGGCTCGGGCAGGCCGTCGGCGTCGCCGAGGTGTCGGTCGTCCCGGCATCCGTCGAGCCGCTGCAGGCCGAGCTGACCCGCCTCGGCTGGCGCGTCCACGCCTGACCGCACCGGCGGCCTCACCCGGCCCAGGCACTATCCTCTGGCGCATGTCGCAGACCGCCGATCAGCACGAGCAGCACGATGAGGCCCTCTCCGGGTTCGTCATCGCCATCGACGGGCCGTCCGGCTCGGGCAAGTCGAGCGTGTCCAAGCAGGTGGCGCGCACGCTCGGCTACGGCTTCCTCGACACCGGCGCCATGTACCGGGCCCTGACGTGGTGGTGCCTGCACCAGGACGTCGACCTCACCGACGCCGACGCCGTCGTCCGGGCGGCCACCGACTTCCCGCTCGCCATCGGCACCGACCCCGACGCGCCGAGCGTGACCGTCGACGGCACCGACGTCGGCGCCGCCATCCGCGAGACCCGCATCTCGACCAACGTCTCGGCCGTCGCCACCGTCATCCCGGTCCGGCAGATCCTGCGCGACCTGCAGCGCCGTCTCGTCTCCCAGGCCGGTGCCGCCTCGGGCGGGGTCGTGGCCGAGGGACGCGACATCACCACCGTGGTGGCCCCCGACGCCCCGGTGCGGATCCTGCTCACGGCCTCGGAGGAGGCGCGGCTGGCCCGACGCAGCAAGGAGCTGCACGGTGACGCCGAGGAGCACTCGGTCGCCGCGACCCGGTCGCAGATCGTCGACCGCGACAAGGCCGACTCGACCGTCTCGCAGTTCACGGTGGCCGCCGACGGCGTCACGACGATCGACACCTCGCACCTGGACTTCGACGGGTCGGTGGCGGCCGTCCTCGCGGTGGTCGAGGCGGCCCGGGCATGACGACGCCGACGGCCCCGCACCCGAACCGGGCCCGCGTCGGCCGGCCGATCGGACGCCTCATCTTCAGCACCCTCTACCGAGGCGAAGCCCGCCACCCCGAGCGCGTCCCGCGCACCGGCCCGGTCATCCTCGTGGCCAACCACGCGGCGTTCCTCGACGGACCGCTCGTCTTCTCCATGGCGCCGCGCCCGGTCAGCTTCCTCGTCAAGCAGGAGGCCTTCTCCGGCTTCTTCGGCTGGACGATCCGCAGTGTCGGGCAGATCCCCATCGACCGCACCGTCGGCGACCGGGCAGCCCTCGCGGCCGCCACCGCGGTGCTCGAGGAGGGGGGAGCGGTCGGGATCTTCCCCGAGGGCAACCGGGCCGACGGCGACGTGCAGCAGGTCAACCAGGGGGCGGCGTGGATCGCCCTGCGCACCGACGCCGCCATCGTGCCCGTGGCCGTCATGGGCACCCGCGTCGAGGGCGGCACGAAGGACTCGTGGCCGGCGCCGCGCGCCCGCCTCCTCGTCGACTTCGGCGAGCCGTTCCACCTCGAGGTCGACGTGTCCGCACCCGGCCGGGAACGCCTCCGCCTCGCCAGCGAGCAGCTGCGCGACCGCCTCGCGTCACACGTGCGTCTCGCGCGGGTGGAGAATGATGCCTCCAGAGACGTTCACTGATTCGAGGACACCGTGACTGACGAGACCGCCCGCCCCACCGACGAGGGCGCTCCGATCTCGACCACCACCGCCGACGACGCCAGCGTCGAGCGCGCCCTGCGAGCCGGGCTCACCGACTTCGAGCTGAGCCCGGAGGACGAGGCGCTGCTGTCGGCCGACGGACCGCTGCCCGGGGGCGAGGCCGAACAGGGCCCGCTGCCGGTCGTCGCCGTCGTGGGCCGGCCCAACGTCGGCAAGTCGAGCCTCGTCAACCGCATCCTGCGCCGCCGCGAGGCCGTCGTCGAGGACGTGCCCGGCGTCACCCGCGACCGCGTGTCCTACGAGGCCGAGTGGGGCGGCCGGCGCTTCACCATCGTCGACACCGGAGGCTGGGAGGCCGACGCGTCGGGCATCCACCTGCGCGTGGCCGAGCAGGCCGAGATCGCCATCGAGCTGGCCGACGTCGTCATGTTCGTCGTCGACGCCACCGTGGGCTCCACCGACGACGACGAGCGGGTGGTCCGCCTGCTGCGCCGCTCGGGCAAGCCGGTCGTGCTCGTGGCCAACAAGGTCGACGACGAGCGCGGCGAGGCCGACGCGGCCGCGCTGTGGAACCTCGGACTCGGCCAGCCCTGGCCGGTGTCGGCGGTGCACGGACGTGGCAGCGGCGACGCGCTCGACGCCGTCCTGGAGGTGCTGCCCGACGTCTCGGCCCACGGCGCCTACGCCCAGGGCGGTCCGCGCCGCGTCGCGCTCATCGGGCGACCGAACGTCGGCAAGTCGAGCCTGCTCAACAAGCTCGCGGGCTCCGAGCGGGTCGTCGTCGACAACGTCGCCGGCACCACCCGCGACCCGGTCGACGAGCTCATCACGCTCGGCGGCAAGACGTGGCGCTTCGTCGACACCGCCGGCATCCGCCGCCGCGTGCACCAGTCCCGCGGGGCCGACTTCTACGCCTCGCTGCGCACCCAGACGGCCCTGGAGAAGGCCGAGGTGGCCGTCGTGCTCATCGACGCCGAGCAGCCGATCGCCGAGCAGGACATCCGCGTCGTGCAGCAGGTCATCGACAGCGGGCGCGCCCTCGTCATCGCCTACAACAAGTGGGACAACCTCGACGAGGAGCGCCGCTACTACCTCGAGCGCGAGATCGAGAAGGAGCTCGTCCAGGTGCCGTGGGCCCCGCGCGCCAACATCTCGGCGCGCACCGGCCGCCACATGGACCGCCTCGTGCCGGCCATCGAGACCGCCCTCGAGTCATGGGACACCCGCATCCCCACGGCCCGCCTCAACGCGTTCCTCGGCGAGATCGTGGCCGCGCACCCGCACCCGCTGCGCGGCGGCAAGCAGCCGCGCATCCTCTTCGCGACCCAGGCCTCGACGCGTCCGCCGCGCTTCGTCATCTTCGCCTCGGGCTTCATCGAGGCCGGGTACCGCCGCTTCATCGAGCGTCGCCTGCGCGAGCAGTTCGGCTTCGAGGGCACGCCCATCGAGGTGTCGGTGCGGGTGCGGGAGAAGCGCCGCCGCTGAGCCGCGCGGCCGTCCGTGGGCGCGGAACCCTCGGCGCGACACCCCGATTCGGTCGAGTGCCGGGTCGTGCGCTAGGGTTTCGTTCGCCCCACGGGGCCACGGGCTGTGGCGCAGCTTGGTAGCGCACTTGACTGGGGGTCAAGGGGTCGCAGGTTCAAATCCTGTCAGCCCGACCGTGTGAAAAGGGCCCGCCGGAACGACGAAGTCGTCCGGCGGGCCCTTATCACGTGTCGTGCGCCGGGACGCGACGGCGGCATCCTGTCAGCCCCGGCTGGGTGCAGTGGGCCGAGGCCGCCGCCGGACGACCGTTGCCCGACGCAGCGGCTCCTGCCTGGGCGCGTCGCGGCGATACGCCGGCGTGTCGGAGCCCGGCGTCGACCAACGGTCGTCGGTAGGGGCGCCCGGCCGCGAGCCCAGACGCGTGCTTCCGTCGGCCGCCGCTGCGCGCCCGGGCCTCGGCCCGGGTCCGGGGCGGGGGAGGCCCGCCCGCCGCCAGCTCGAGGTCTGCGGCGGTGGGCCCGGCCGGCCTCGTCGCCGAGCCGGCGTCACCGGAGCCGTCACCAGAGCCCCCACCGACGGCGTCCCGGCGTCGGTCGCCGTCCGCGACGACGGCACGCACGTCGG
>JAEWFB010000216.1 GCA_023389095.1 Actinomycetes bacterium | reverse complement strand
GTCCTGCGACGCGTCGACCGCGCTGGCCCACGTGGCCGTGTCCGCGACGCGGGGCGCGGGGGTGCCGACGTGCGGCGCGGAGGCGGTCGACAGGCCGACGACGGCGCCGACGGCCAGCAGCGGGGCGAGCAGCAGACCCGCGCCGGGCCGGAGGCGTCGGCGCGCAGGGGTGTGCGTGTTGGCGGGCATGGCGGATTCCCTTCCCACGCCTGCGAGGTGAGCTGTCGGGTTCGGGCGGAAGATGCCCGGCCGCGCATGGCGGCTTCACCCCAAGTCCGGCCGCAGCCGGACGCGAGTGGGTCCCCCGTTCCTGTCCGGTGAGGTATGAAGGCGCGCCTCCGGCGGACAGGACTCGGCGGACCGGGGCACCGCCCCGACGTCGTGCCGGGGCGTCATGTCACCCGGGCCGGGGTCGTCGGCGCCGCGTCGTGCGGGCCTGCCGGGCCGGGTTCCGAACCAGAGTAGGTCGGGGTGTCCACCCTGTCCGTGTTTCGGCGAAACGCGTCAGTGCGGCGGGGTGACGCGTCCGACGAGCCAGCGCAGCTCGCTGCGGTGCTGCAGGCCGAGCTTGGACAGCACCGACGCCATGTGGGTCTTGACGGTGGCCCGGCCGATGCCGAGCGCCTGGGCGACCCCCGCGTTGCCCGGGTCGCCGTCCGGTCCGGTGACGATCTCGACGACGGCCCGCTCACGCGGCGAGAGGGACTCGAGCGGGTCGAGCACACCGGCCTCGCCCCGGGCGCCCGCGTCGGGGTCGCCGCCGGCCTGGTGGCCGAGCCGGGTCACGAGAGAGGCCTGCACCTCGAAGCACCGGCGGGCCAGGGCAGCGAGACGGTCCTGCACCGGCGGGGCGTCCGCGCCGACGTGCGCCGGGACTGCCTGCGCCAGGCTGCGACGCACGCTCTCGATCTCGGCAGCCATCTCCGTCAGCGCCGTCGCCGTCTGGTTGACGCTCATGAGGACCCCGGCGCGGCCGGAGTCCTCCAGCTCGGGATAGACGAGACGCAGGTCGAGGCGTCGGTTCGGCGGGGCCGCGAGGACCTGGTCCACCACGAGCGCGGCCAGCCACTCCAGGGCCGTGACGACCTCGTCGCCCATCGAGTTCGGGGTGTCCGAGAGGGCGCCGAGCAGGCCGACGACGCCGTCCTCACCGAGCATGGGCACGACGACGGCGTCGGCGGAGAGGTCGTCGTCGCCGAAGCGCATGCCCCGGTTGAGCAGGGCGCCGGCGTCGTCGCGGTAGCGGTACGGGCGCTGCGAGGCCAGCACCCAGGCGACCACGCCGCCGGGGCCGTAGGTCAGGGTCCCCGTCTCCTCGTAGGCCCCGTTGCTGAACATGTACGGGTAGGAGACGCGTCGGTCCCGCTGCTGGACGAGCCCGACGTAGAAGTCGTCGACCGGCGCCAGCGCGGCCACGGCGGTGCGGCAGGCGTCGTAGACGGTGAACACGTCGCCACGTCCGGCCTCACGGATCATCTGGTCCGCGTGGCGCAGCGCGCGGACCGCGGCATCGGACAGCGCCACGACCGCTCCTCTCCCCTGTCCCGGCCGGCGCAGGCGACCGGTCGGCGACCGAACGTCGCGGTCGACGCCACGCTAGCCGGGCGGTCGGGGTGACATGACCGCTTTGCGCACATCTCGGCTCCACCCCCGGGCGACCCCGCAAATCACCCGCCGGCGGATGCCGCGCCGGTCCGGTCAGCAGGCATGCTGACCTCGGCCGGTCGCGGGAGGTGCGGCACCGACGGCGGGTCGATGGGAACGCTCGTCGGTGACGTGGCTCGCCGGCCGGTCGACCGTGCGGCTCCAGGGGTCCGCACGGGGCGACCGGTCGGGCCGCGCCGGCCAACGGGGGGGAGGACCCTTCGGGGTCCCGGCTCAGGCCACCCGGTCCTCGGCGGCCGTGGAGGGGCGTCGGGGGCCGGGCCCTGCAGACCGGCGCCGGTCACCCGGTGCGGAAGGCGGTGAGGGCGGCCATCCACTGCCCGCCACCGGTGCCGCTCGCGGTGTACGAGCCGGCCGTCGAGGCGAGCCGGTACGCCGTCGCGAGGTAGTCGGTGGACAGGCTCAGCCGTGGCAGCCCGGTCCAGCCCGCCGCCCACACGGGTGCAGCGTTGCTCGACTCCAGGCCCGCCACCCCGAACAGCGCCTCGTTCGCAGCAGCCGTGGTCACCGAACCCGAGCCGAACGTCGTCCCGGTCCCGGTCGCCCCCGCACTCGCGTCGACACCCGTCACGCCCGCCAGCTCGTCCACCGCGAGGTGCGTCTCGGCTGCCGAGCCTGACGTCACCGTCACGGTCGCGCCCGCGGGAAGGGCCCGCACCCCCAGCGCCACCGCGGTGACGACGCGGTCCCCGGCCGATCCGTCGTTGACGTCACGGACCATGACGTACGGGTTGCCCACCGAGTCCTTCACCGACACGGCCGCCGTCACGCTCGTCGTGGACAACAGCACCGAGACCACGAGCGTGTGCCCGGCCTGCACCCCGGCAGCCCCGACCGTCAGCGTGCTCGTCGTCCGCGCCGTCGACGCCGTCAACGACCCGACCCGACCCACGTAGCCCACGGCGACCGGCGCCTGCGGCTTGGCCGACGCCTCGTTCGACGACGCGGAGGTGCCGACCGCGTTGAGGGCGGCCACCCGGTAGAAGTACGTCGTGCCGTTGGCCACGCCGCTGTCCGCGAAGGCCGTCCCGGCGACGTTCGGGGCCACCGGCGTCGATGCCTCACCGCCGGCGCTGGTGCCGCGGTAGACGGCGTAGCCCGTGACCGCGGCCCCGCCGTTGGAGGCCGGCGCGGCCCACGTCAAGGACACCGAACCGTTCCCGGCCGTGGCCGTGAGCCCGGTCGGCGCACCGGCCACGGTGGCCTGCGGCGTCGCGGACGCCTCGTTCGACGACGGCGAGGGGCCGACCGCGTTGACCGCCACCACCCGGTAGAAGTACGTCGTGCCGTTCACCAGGCCGGTGTCGGGGAAGCTCGTCAGGGCGACGTTCGAGGCCAGCGGCGTCGACGCCTCACCCCCCGCGCTCGTGCCGCGGTAGACGGTGTACCCCGTGACCGCCGACCCGCCGTTGGCGGCCGGCGCCGACCACGAGAGAGTCACGGTCGTGCTGGTCGCCGCTGCCACGAGGGACTGCGGCGCCGAAGGCACCGTCGCGCTCGCCCGCGGCGTCGCCGACGCCTCGTTCGAGGACGGCGAGGGGCCGACCGCGTTCACGGCAGTCACCCGGTAGAAGTACGAGGTCCCGTTCACCAGACCGGTGTCGGTGAAGCTCGTCAGGGCGATGTTGGTGGCGATGGGCGTACCGCCTTCACCACCCGCGCTCGTCCCCCGGTACACGGAGTAGCCCGTGATGCCCGAACCGCCGTCGGAGGTCGGCATCTGCCACGACAGTGCCACCGTCCCGTCGCCCGCCGAGGCGATGAGCCCGACCGGCGCGGACGGGATCGTGGCGCGCGGGGTCGCCGAGGCCTCGGTGGACTGAGGCGACGTGCCCACCGCGTTGATCGCGGCGACCTTGTAGTAGTAGGCCGTGCCGTTGACCTCGCCGGTGTCGGTGAAGGTCGTGCCGACCACGTTCGTCGCGATCGGCGTGGGGCTCTCGCCGCCCGACGTCGAGCCGCGGTACACCGCGTACCCGGTCACGGCGGACCCGCCGTTGGACGCGGGAGCGGTCCACGAGAGGGCCACCGACGCGTTGCCGGCCGTGGCGGTGAGGCCCGTCGGTGCGCCGGGTGCCGTCGGCTGGGTGGGCTGCGGCGTGGCCGACGCCTCGTTCGACGGCGTCGACACGCCCACGGCGTTCACGGCGGCGACGGTGTAGTAGTACGTCGTCCCGTTGACGCGTCCGGTGTCGGTGAAGGTCGTCGTCGCGACGTTGGTGGCGATCGGCGTCGTGCCCTCCCCGCCGGGAGTCGTGCCGCGGTAGACGTCGTAGCCGGTGACGGCCGAACCGCCGTCGGTCGTCGGCGCCTTCCACGAGAGGTTCACCGACGCGTCGCCGGCCACCGCGGCCAGGCCCTGCGGGGCCGACGGCGTGGTGGAGGCGGCGACGCCGATCTGGGCCCAGGGGTGCGACTCGTCGATGCGACCCGACACGAAGGTGCCGTTGACGCAGTGGCCGCTGTCGACGCCCTGGCCGTTGAGGACCTGACCCGAGTCGAGGTAGC
>JAEWFB010000169.1 GCA_023389095.1 Actinomycetes bacterium | reverse complement strand
TGCCACTGAGCGCCGACGACGGCGTCGTGCTGGTCGTGGTGCCCGTCGCGCTGCCCGCGTCGGTGCCCGTGGTCGTCCCGGGGTCGGAAGTCGTGGCGGGCGCGGGTGCAGTCGGGTCGGGGGTGGTCTGCTGGATGTCGCTGTGCTGCGGTGCATGCGCGATCGCCGACCCGCTCAGGCCCTGGTCGATGTTGACCGCCTGGTGCGCCACTGCCGCGTCCGTGGAACCGACGGACAGGATGTTGGCCCCGACGGCGCCGGCGATCGGAGCCGCGACGTTGGCGTTGGCCCCCACGGCCAGGTCGATCGGCGCGGCGACGTCCAGCGCGAGGTTGAGGTCGGCGTTGAGGTCGAGCAACGACATGACCTCCTTGTCCGGCAGGGCTGCACCGGCCTCGGCAGCGAGCTCTTCCGGGGAAACAGGGGGCAGATCTGAATCGGTCATCCGGTACTCCGTTCCGGCGCCGTCGGGCGCCTCTCCTGCGTTTGAGAACCACGCTGCGAAGCAGCCGGGCCGCGTCGACCAGCCCGGGAATCGAGCTGACGCGCCGCACCGACCTCGCAGGTCACTGCCCGACTTACCCCAAAAAGGACAAAACGCACCGAGCCATCGTTGTCGGTTCGAGGCAGGTGCCGAGAACAGACCGAGAAGGGGCCCGCCGTGAGACGGGCCCCTCCCTTTCGGTGCTGGGAATCAGAACGCGCTGGTGCCGTTCGGGGTGCCGAGGCCGGTCGGGCCGTCCCAGCCGGCGCCCGACGTGCACCACACCGCGGGGGTGCACGTGCCGTTGGCGCCGGAGGTGACGTCGTTCAGGCCCGAGGTGTGCGCCCACGTGTACGACGCCGGGTAGCCGGCCGTGTTGCCCGAGAGGGCGTAGACGCTGCCGATGATCGGCGACGAGGCGCTCGTGCCGCCATAGACCTGCCAGCCCTTGCGGCCCTGGTAGGAGGTCGAGTCGTACACGGCGACACCGGTGTTCGGGTCGGCGACGGCCGAGACGTCGGCGTTGGCCTTGCCCGAGCACTGCGTGGCGGACGTCTGCCACGCCGGCTTGGCGTTCAACGTCGAGCAGCCGCTGCCGGCGCCGCTCCACGCCTTCTCGGTCCAGCCGCGGCTCGTGCCGGAGGCGCGGGTCAGGCTCGTGCCGCCGACGGCGACGACGCTGTCGAAGGAGGCCGGCGACTCGATGCCGTAGCCGCTGTCACCGGTCGAGGCGGTGACAGCGATGCCCGGGTGGTTGTAGGCCGAGGAGCCCGCAGAGTCGGAGCCGCCGTAGCTGTTGCTGATGGCCGCGACGCCCTGCGTGGCGGCGTAGTTGACGCCGGCGCCGAGGTTGGCGAACGAGGTGGAGCTGGCCTCGACGAGCAGGATCTTGCAGTCGGGGCACGACGCCGAGACCATGTCGAGGTCGAGGCTGATCTCGGTGGCCCAGCCGGCGTCGGTGCGCGGGAGGCTCGAGCCGCCGGACTGGTTGACCTTCCGGAAGCAGCCGTTGGCGGTGGTGCAGGCCGGCAGGTTGTACTGCGCGCGGTAGGTGGCGAGGTCCGCCTCGGCCGTCGGGTCGTCGTAGGCGTCGACGATGGCCACGGTGCGGCCGCCGCTGGACAGGCCGGTCAGGCCGTACGCCGACTGGATGTCGGCCGGGCCGTAGCCGCTCGGGGTCGCGGTGACCTGCGGCTTGCCGGTGGAGTCGACGACGACCTCGGCGTGGCAGCCAGCCGTTCCGGGCGCCGGGCTCGCGCAGACGTGCTCGGCGCGGTGGGTGGCGCCGGTCGACGACGGTTGTGCCATCGCGGACGTGGCGCCGACCATGAGCATCAGGGCGCCGGTCGCTGCAGCAAGGGATAGAGCCGAGCGTTTCACTGGTCCTCCAGGGTGTGGTGGAGACGCTCGGCGCAGCGTCGAATGAGGTCACGGCGCGCCTGTCGAGGCCTCCCAACCTCACTGGCACCGCGTTCCGGACGCTACGCCCGGCTCGGTAAAGCGTTGGCCAACACTTGGACAGGCTTCTCCCGCGTCATGGCATTGGGACAGTTGGGTTTTCGGGGCTGTGGATGACGGCGGGCGCTCCGTCTCGGATCTCCCTAGCCTCGGGGCATGTCCTACGCGATCGACACCGACGGAGCCGGCGGGGCCGGTGACTCCCTGGCCCTCACCGCCACGGCGCTCGAGGACTGCGCCGAGGCGTTCGCCTACGCCGCGGGCCTGCTGCAGCGGGGCGTCGGCGACGACGACGCGCTCCTCGCGGCCGCGGCCAAGGAGTTCGCCGGCACCCAGACGATGTCGCTGCACACGGCGTCGGGCGGGTTCGCCGCCCTCGGTCGCAAGGTGTCGTGGGTCGGGCTGTCCGGCAAGGAGACCGAGCTCGAGGTGGCGCAGGCCCTAGGCCTCACCGGCAAGGCAGCACCCACCGGCTCCACGGGACAGGCTCTCTGATGCGGCCGGCTCCGGGTGGCCCGCACGGTCCGATGACCGTGCCTGCCGGGGATCCGCAGGCGCTGCGTGCAGCGGCCCGGCGTCTCGGCATGGTGGCCGACACCGGGCTTC
Organism: Actinomycetes bacterium; assembly: GCA_023389095.1. Lineage (GTDB taxonomy): Bacteria > Actinomycetota > Actinomycetes > Actinomycetales > Dermatophilaceae > Monashia. The sequence goes on along the minus strand of JAEWFB010000169.1, from coordinate 927 downwards.
AGACGCCCGGCGTCCGGGGGCAGTCCGCGTCGATCATCGGGGCGGTATGGCGGGGCGAGGCGGCCACTGCAGCCCAGCGTGAGACTGACGTGCTGGCCGGGCGGACGCGTCTCCTGCTCGAGCGCGTCGGCGGCGCGGGGGCCGAGCTGCTCGCTCTCGCAACCGCGTTGGAGGAGGCGCAGCTCGTGGCGCGGCGGTCCATCGAGGAGCAGGACGCTGCGCAGCGCGACTACGAGCGGGTGATCGCCACGACGTTCCCGATGCTCGACCCCCTCGCCCAGGCGGAGCGGCAGCGCACCTTCACCGACGAGCGGGACCGACGCCAGCGCCTGGCTCGGGCGCGGTACGAGGCGGTCCTGACGCAGCTGCACCTCAGGCGTCAGGCGCTGACGCGTCGGCTCCTGTCCCTCGCCAGTGCTCCCTTGCGTGGCGGCACGGGTGGCACCCTGCCGGGGCCGAACACCGCCCAGGGCGTCATGCACGACCTCGTCGGCGACCTCACCCTGACGATGACCGAGCTCCTGCCGGCCGAGTGCAAGAACGTGGCCGTCGACGTCTACGACGACGTCGACACCGGCCTGCCCGAGTGGTCGCTCGAGCAGAAGCTCACCGACGCCGGCGTCATCCCCGGGCCGAGCGTCATCGACAAGATCGGCTGGGGCTCGGGTGCCGCGGTGACCGCGACGCAGTACGGCCTGACCGCGGCCCTGCACCCGAGCGGGATGGTGTCGTGCGCGGCGGGGAACCCTGCAGTGCGCCGCACCGTCGACACCCTGACCAAGGCCGACAAGGTCGCCGGCTGGGTCGGGATCGGCCTCTCCGGGGTCTCGACCACGGCCGGCCAGCTCGACTCCGACTCGAGGAAGTACACGAACATGCCGACGTCGAAGCTGTTCGCCCGAGGTGCCGTCCAAGGCGTCCTGGCCG
>JAEWFB010000150.1 GCA_023389095.1 Actinomycetes bacterium | reverse complement strand
CCCGCGCAACGTGCTCGTGACCGGGGGCAACCGCGGCATCGGCCTGTCGATCGCGCGGGCCTTCGTCGAGGCCGGCGACAACGTCGTCATCACGTACCGGTCCGGTGAGCCGCCGGAGGGGCTGCGCGGCGTCGTGTGCGAGGTGACCGACACCGCGTCGGTCGACCGTGCGTTCACGCAGGCCGAGGAGATCCTCGGCGGGCCGGTCGAGGTGCTCGTGGCCAACGCCGGCATCACCCGCGACACCCTCCTGATGCGGATGAGCGACGAGGAGTTCGACGCCGTCATCGACACCAACCTCGCGGGTGCCTTCCGGTGCGCCCGCCGCGCCGCCACCGGGATGATCCGCAAGCGCAAGGGCCGGATCGTCCTCATCAGCAGCGTCGTCGGCCTCTACGGCTCGCCGGGACAGGCCAACTACGCGGCGTCGAAGTCGGGCCTCGTCGGGCTCGCCCGCTCGATCACCCGCGAGCTCGGCGGCCGCGGCATCACGGCCAACGTCGTCGCCCCCGGCTTCATCGAGACGGAGATGACGGCCGTCCTCCCCGAGGACCAGAAGAAGGCCTATCTCTCCGGCATCCCGGCCGGCCGCTTCGCCAGGCCCGAGGAGGTCGCCTCCGTCGTCCGGTTCGTCGCGAGCGAGGACGCCGGCTACATCAGCGGCGCCGTCATCCCCGTCGACGGCGGCCTCGGCATGGGCCACTGAGCGCCCCTGACCCGACGCCCGCCCCGGGCCCCTCAACCTCCTCCCCGAACCCACAGAAAGTCGCAGGCAATGGGAATCCTCGAAGGCAAGAAGCTGCTCGTCACCGGCGTCCTCATGGACAGCTCCATCGCGTTCCACGTCGCGAAGATCGCCCAGGAGGAGGGCGCGCAGGTCGTGCTCACCTCCTTCGGCCGGACGATGAAGATCACCCAGACGATCGCCCGGCGCCTGCCCGAGACGCCGCCGGTCATCGAGCTCGACGTCGCCGAGCAGGAGCACCTCGACACCCTCGCCGAGCGCCTCCGCGAGCACGTCGACGGTCTCGACGGCGTCCTGCACTCCATCGGTTTCGCGCCGCAGGGGGCCTTCAACTTCATGGAGGGCACGTGGGAGGACGTGTCGACGGCCCTGCAGATCTCGGCCTACAGCCTCAAGTCGCTCGCAGCCGCGAGCCTCCCGCTCATGGCCGACGGCGGCAGCGTCGTCGGGCTCACCTTCGACGCCAAGTTCGCCTGGCCCGTCTACGACTGGATGGGCGTGGCCAAGGCCGCCTTCGAGTCGACGAACCGCTACCTGGCCCGCGACCTCGGCCCGAAGAACGTGCGCTGCAACCTCGTGGCCGCCGGTCCGATCCGCACGACCGCCGCCAAGTCGATCCCCGGCTTCGAGCAGTTCGAGCGGGTCTGGGACGAGCGTGCCCCCCTCGGCTGGGACGTCAACGACGCCGTGCCGGCGGCCAAGGCGTGCGCGGCGCTGCTCTCGGACTGGTTCCCGGCGACGACGGGCGAGATCGTCCACGTCGACGGCGGCGTGCACGCGATGGGTCAGTGACCCCGGGGTCGACCCATCGGCACCCGCGCGACGGCCGGCGCCCGTCGCTAGAGTCCTGCCATGCCTGACGCCGCGACCCCTGCCGCGACCGCCGACCCGATGCCCGACCCGATGCCCGGCCCGGCCCGTGCCGCGTCGGGCGTCCACGTCGAGGAGGTCCGCGTCCTCGACGGGCCGAACCTCTACTTCGCGCGCCCGGCCATCAAGGTCAGCCTCCACCTGCCCGGCTACCTGGGGCTCAAGCGCACCGAGGCCGAGGCCCTCGCGTCGCGACTCGGGCTGCGGTCGGCGCGCCCCGGCAAGCGGGGCACGGCGCTGCGCCAGCGGTTCGTCATGCGGGTCATCCGCACGGTCACCCGGCGCGTGGGCACCGAGATCGGCGTCGGGCGCCTCGGCGTGCGGGTCCGTGCCGGTGCCACCGTCGAGGACGCCGTGCTCGCCTTCCCCTGGGTCCACCGCACCCGCGGCCAGGTGGCGGGGGAGCAGGTCGCCGCCGTGCTCGCGCAGCTGCTCGACCCGTCGCGACGCCCCGACGAGGTCATCGGCGCGGCGGCCGAGGCCGTCCTCGCCGCGCCCGACGGACCCGGCCCGAGCGTCATCACGCCGAGCGTCCCCGTCGCGTCGGTCACCGGCACCAACGGCAAGACGACGACGACGCGGCTCATGGCGCACATGTGCATGACGGCGGGCCTCACCACCGCATGGAGCTCGACCGACGGCGTCGTCGTCATGGGCGAGACGAAGGAGGCCGGCGACTTCTCCGGCCCGGCCGGGGCGCGCGGCGTGCTCGAGACCCCCGGCCTGCAGATGGGCATCCTCGAGACGGCAAGAGGCGGCATGCTGCTGCGCGGCATGGGCGTCACGACCAACGACGTCAGCGTCGTCACGAACGTCAGCGCCGACCACCTCGGCCTGCAGGGCATCGACACCCTCGACCAGCTCGCCGAGGTCAAGGCCATCGTCACCACCGTGACCCGGCCCGAGGGCTGGTGCGTCCTCAACGGCGACGACCCGCGGGTGTGGGCCATGCGCCGCGGCAGCCGCGCCAAGCCGTGGGCCTTCAGCCTCGACCCCGACTCCCCGGCCCTCTGGGAGGCCGTCAACGCGGGCGGGCGCGGCATCACGGTGCTCGAGGGCCAGATCGTCGTGCTGTCGCCCAACGGCGACCCCGACCGGCTCGTCAAGGTCACCGACGTGCCGATGACGCTGAGCGGCCTGTCGCGCAACAACATCGCCAACGCGCTGGCCGGTGCGGCAGCCGCCCTCGGGCTCGGCGTGCCGCGCTCGGCCGTCGTGGAGGGGCTGCGCACCTTCGCTCCCGACCCCGAGCACAACTGGGGCCGGATGAACACCTACTCCGTGCCGCTCGAGAAGGGCGGCCGGGCCACGGTCATCATGGACATGGCCCACAACGAGGCCGGGCTCGAGGCGCTGCTCGAGGTCGCACACGGCCTCGCGGCGCCGGGAGGGGCCGTCCGCGTCGGTCTCGGCTGCGCGGGCGACCGCACCGACGAGGCCATCGAGGCGATGGGCGAGATCGCCGGCCGGGGCGCCGACGACGTCGTGCTGAAGATCGCTCGCCGCTACCTGCGCGGTCGTGAGCCGGAGAACCTGCTCGGGCTCTTCCGCGAGGGCCTGGCCCGGGTCGGCGTGCTCGACGTCCCGTCGCACGACACCGAGCTCGGTGCCCTCGAGCAGCTCGTCGCACGCGCCAACCCCGGCGACGTCGTCGCCCTGATGTGCCACGCCGAGCGCACCGAGGTGGATGCGTGGCTGCGAGGGCACGGCGGCAGCGTCGACGACGCCCGTGCGATCCGCCGCAAGGTCGTGGCCTCCCGCGGCGAGCACGAGCTCGAGTCCGAGATCGCGGCCCTCTGGGAGTCCGACGACGCCGACGCCCGCATCGCCTCGGCCCGGGCCCTGCTCGACGAGCACCCCGGCGACGCGAGGCTCGAGTTCGAGCTGGCCGGCACGATGGACTCAGCCGGAGACGAGCACGGTGCGATCCCGTTGTACGAGAAGGCGATCCGTGGTGGTCTCCCCGAGCCGCACCGGCACCGGGCCCAGCTGCAGCTCGCCTCGAGCCTGCGCGTCGTCGGCCGGCCGGAGGAGGCCGACGTGGTCCTCGCCGACGTGCTCGAGACGCGCCCGCACAGCACGGCGGCGCTGCTCTTCCGTGCCCTCGTGCGTGCCGACCTCGGCCGAGAGCGCGAGGCGGTCGCCGACCTCGTCCGGGCGACGCTCGACGCGACGACCGACGTGGACGCGCAGTCCTACCGCCGCGCGCTGCGCGCCTACGCCGACGACCTCGCCTCGACCGAGCCGGACGGCGCGTCACCCGACGCCTGACTCGGGGTCACCGCTCAGACGGCGGTGTCGTCGGCCTGGTCGACGGCGCTGCCGGTGGGCGCCTCACCCGTGGGCTCGCCGGGGATCGCGCCGAGCGCCTCCTCCTCGGCCTCGGTGCCCTCGGCCTCGGCGGTCTCGGTCAGCGTGCTCGGGTCGAGGTCGGGGTCGCTCGTCGCCGCGCCGGGTGCACCGAGGCGGGCGCCGGCCTGGGCCGACTTCGTGCGCTCCTCGAGCTCGGCGACGACGCGGGCATGGTTGTCGACGCACATGACGACGACGTCGCCGGGGTTGGTGCGCCCCAGCACGTGCCGGGTGGCCTCGAGCTCGTCGAGGACGATCTCCACCTGCCGGCAGCGCGCGCCGTCGGCCATGGCCTTGCGAGCACCTTCGGCGACGAGCTGGGCGGACTCGCCCGGGCGGCGGCCACGCAGGCGGGCGTCCTCGCGGACGACGAGGACGTCGAAGTGGTGCGCGGCGACCTCACCGAGCTCGCGGATGTCGTCGTCACGCCGGTCGCCCGCGGCGCCGATCATGCCGATGCGCGAGACCCGCGACAGGTCGGCCTGGCCGCGCTTCTGCTCGGCGTACCGGTCGACGAAGGTGCCGAGCTCCTTCATGCCGGCGGCGTTGTGGCAGTAGTCGACGAACACGTCGGCGTTGCCCACCTGGACGAGGTTGAGACGCCCGGGGGACAGGTAGTACGTCGTGGCGAAGGTGCGCAGGCCCTGGCGGATGTCGTGCAGCGGTGCACCGGCGGCGAAGGCGGCACCCGCCGCGGCGAGGGCGTTGGCGACGTTGAACCGGGCCGCACCGCCGAACGTCGAGGGCAGCAGGTGGGTCCACGCGAGCTGCATGCTGCGGCGCCCGTGCTTGATGACGATCATCTCGCCGCGCTCGCTCGGCTCGAGGACGATGGCGCGCCCGCCACGCCGGCAGTGGTCGTCGACCAGCTCGCGCACCTCGCTGCCCGGCTCGGACATCGTGAACCACACGATGCCGCCCGAGCACCGACGCCGCATGTTGCGCACGTGCGGGTCGTCGGCGTTGAGCACCGCGAACCCGTCGCGCGGCACGGCCTCGACGATGACGGCCTTGACGTCCGCGAGCTGGCGCAGGGTGTCGATGCCCTTCATGCCGAGGTGGTCGGGGGCGATGTTGGTGACGACGGCGATGTCGTTGCGGTCGTAGCCCAGGCCCTCGCGCAGGATGCCGCCGCGGGCGACCTCCATGACCGCGAAGTCGACGCGCGGGTTCTGCAGCACCATGCGGGCCGACCGGGGGCCCGACGCGTCCGCCTTGATGACGAGCCGCTCGTCGATGACGACGCCGTCGGTCGAGGTCATGCCGACCTTGCGGCCGAGGCCCTTGAAGATGTGGGCGATCATCCGCGAGGTCGTCGTCTTGCCGTTCGTGCCGGTGACGGCGACGATCGGCACGCGCGAGGGCGTGCCCGGCGGGAAGAGGAGGTCGACGACCGGCTTGGCGATGAACTGCGGCTCGCCGACGGTCGGGTGGGTGTGCATCCGGAACCCGGGCGCCGCGTTGACCTCGCAGATGGCGCCGCCGGTCTCGCGCACGGGGTAGGTGATGTCGGGGCAGATGAAGTCGATGCCGGCGACGTCGAGGCCGACGATGCGCGCGGCCTCCTCGGCGATCTCGACGTTGTCGGGGTGCGCGTCGAAGGTGCGGTCGATCGAGATGCCGCCGGTCGACATGTTGCCGGTGAGCGCGAGCTTGACCATCTCGCCGTCCGGCGGGACCGAGTCGAGCGAGTAGCCCTGCGACGCAAGGACGTCGAGCGCGTTGTCGTCGACGCGGATCTTCGTCAGCACCTTCTCGTGCCCGACGCCGCGGCGGGGGTCGGCGTTCGTGGTCTCGACGAGCTCGGCGACCGTGTGCGTGCCGTCGCCGACGACATGGGCCGGGACGCGCTCGGCGATGGCCTGCATCCGGCCTCCGACGATGAGGCAGCGGTAGTCGCGGCCGGTCACGAACGACTCGACGATGATGGTGCCCCGCCGCGACTGCTCCTTGGCGATGTCGAACGCCTTCTCGACGTCCTCGTCGCTCATCAGGTTGAGGCAGACGCCGCGGCCGTGGTTGCCGTCGAGGGGCTTGACGACGACCGGGAAGCCGATGCGCCGGGCCGCCTCGACCGCGCCACGCAGGGTGCGGACCGACTCCTGCTTGGGCACCGGGAGGCCGGCCGAGCCGAGCAGCTTGGTCGTGAGGTCCTTGTCGCCGGCGATGTCGACGGCGAGGGCCCCCGTGCGGCTCGTCATCGTGGCCCGGATGCGCTGGGCGTGCACGCCCTGGCCGAGCTGGACGAGCGAGCCGGTGTTGAGCCGGATGAAGGGGATGTCGCGGGAGGCCGCCTCCTCGAGGATCGCCGAGGTGGACGGCCCGAACGCGACCCGCTCGGCCTGCCGGAGGAAGTCGTGGAAGGCGGCGTCGAAGTCGAACCCGTCCTCGGGCTGCACGAGGTGGTTGATGAGGCGCACGGCGAGGCGCCCGGCCGCGACGCCGACGGTCTCGTCGGTGTAGGCGTAGACGACGTCGTAGCGACCCGGGTGTCCCTTGACGCCGCGGGTCTTGCCCCGGCGCGAGTCGTGGCCGGCGAGGGTCTGGAGCTGCAGCGCGACGTGCTCGGCGACGTGCCCGAGCCAGGTGCCCTCGTGGAGCCGCTCGACGAAGCCGCCCTTGCGGCCGCGCGAGCACGTGTGGTTCTCCAGGCCCGGAACGGCCTCGAGAAGGCGCTCGGTGAAGCCCGGCAGCGACACGGTCGGGTACTCCTCGAGACTCCCGAGGTCGACGACGAGGTGCACGGCCTGCTGGTAGGACCACACGTTCGGGCCGCGGTAGATCCTCGTCTCGAGGATCGTCAGGTCCGGGCGGGCGGGCCCGGTGGGGGTCGGGACCTCGACGGCCATCGCATTCCTCCTGGTGGTCGGGAGAGAGTCGGGGATCTCAGCGGACGGTGGAGCTGCCCTGGCTCGAGCGGGCCGCGCGGTCCTTGGCCGGCACGACGGCCCCCTCGATGTCGGGGTGTCGCTCGACGAACGCCGTCAGCTCGACGTGCTCGAGGTCGAACGTACTGCCGGTGGGCAGCGAGTGCACCACCGCACCCGAGACGAGCAGGGGCGCCCCGCGTCGGGCGTCTGGGGCGTCGGTGATGGCGTTGCGGGCGTTGACGACGAAGATCGAGCCGGCGCCGAGCACGGTGAGCCGGCGTCCGTCGCGGATCTCGGCCGCGGTGTTCTCGTCGATGCCGATGCCGAGCAGGTTGGGGGAGGCGGCGACCATCGACATGAGCCGTCCGTAGCGTCCGCGCTGGTCGAAGTGCTGGTCGATGATCGCGTCCTCGACGAGCCCGAGCCCGGCCGAGATCTGGCTCGCGCGCTGGCGCGGCGTCAGACCCTCGTCGCCGAGGGAGATCATGAAGCGGCTGAGGATCGAGGCGCCCGCAGAGGTGCCGGCCACGACCGCACCGCGCTCGTAGGCGCGCACGATGGCCTCGCCGACGGGGGTGCCGACGACGTTCTGGGCGAGCTTGACCTGGCTGCCGCCGGTCAGGAAGACGCCGGTCGCGGCGTCGAGGGCGGCGACCATCTCGGGCGAGCCGGCGTCACGACGCGTCTGGGGGTGCACGACGGACACGTCGCCGCCGCGCAGCCGGGTGAAGGCGTCCCGGTAGGACTCGGAGACCTCCTCGGCGTAGGACGACGCCGTGGGGATGACGACGATCCGGGACGAACGCCCACCGGCCAGGCGGACGAACCGCTTGAGCACGACCGATCGGCCGAGGCGGTCCTCGGCCCCGCCGATGACGAGCAGCGTCCGGCGCACACCGGCCCCCGTCGTCGAGGACGGGTCGGGTGGCGGGATGCTCTGCATCGACCCAGCCTAGTGACCGCCGTGCGGCACGGGTGGAGCCTGGGTCGGCGTGCCGTCGGAGAGGTCGGCGTCCTCGATCTCCTCGCGCGAGATGCCGAGCAGGTAGAGCACCGAGTCGAGGTAGGGCACGTTGACCGAGGTCTGGGCCTGTTCGCGCACAAGGGGTTTGGCGTTGAAGGCGACCCCGAGCCCGGCGAGGTCGAGCATGTCGAGGTCGTTGGCGCCGTCGCCGATCGCGACGGTGCGGCTCAGCGGCAGGCCCTCGGCCTCGGCGAACTCGCGCAGCGCCCGCGCCTTGCCGGCGCGGTCGACGACCTCCCCGACGACGCGTCCGGTGAGGACGCCGTGCTCGATCTCGAGGCGGTTGGCCCTGGCGTGGTCGATCCCGAGATCGTCGGCGAGCGCACCGACGATCTCGATGAACCCGCCGCTGACGAGGCCGACGGTGAAGCCGAGCCGCTTGAGCGTGCGCACGAGCGTGCGGGCGCCCGGCGTCAGAACCACGGTGTCGCGCACCTCGCCGAGGACCGACTCGGGAAGGCCGGCGAGGGTGGCGACCCGCGCCCGCAGCGACTCCTCGAAGTCGAGCTCGCCGGCCATCGCGCGCGCGGTCACCTCGGCCACCTCGGCCTCCCGGCCGCAGTGCGAGGCGAGCAGCTCGATGACCTCCTGCTGGATGAGCGTCGAGTCGACGTCGAGGACCACGAGCCGCCGCCCGCGTCGGGCCAGCCCGCCCGGGGCCACGGCGACGTCGATGCCCTCGCTCGCGGCCACGAGCGCGAGCTCGGTGCGCAGCGAGGCCACGTCGGCGCCGGAGATGTCGAACTCGACGGTCGTGACGGGGTAGCGCGACAGGCGCCGGATGCGGTCGATGTTGGCGCCGTGGGTGGCGATGTGGCTCGTGACGAGCGAGACGGCCTCGGCGCGCAGCGGCGCACCGAGCACGACGACCGCCGCCCGACCCTGGCGCGACCGCGGGTTGTCGCCCGAGCCCTCGACGACCGCCAGGGTCAGCCCGAGGCGGTGGGCGGCGACCGCCGCGGCGTCGCGGAGACGGTCGGCGTGGTCCCCGGCCCGGAGCAGGACGGTCAGGGTCAGGTGACCCTGCACGGCGACCTGCTGGATGTCGAGCAGCTCGGCCCCGACGCCCGACAGCGCGCTGAGCAGGCCGCCCGTGACGCCCGGACGGTCCTGACCGGTCACCGTGACGCTGAGCGTCGCGCCGGTCGGGGGGATGGCATCGGGGATGCTCGCGTCGGTCACGTCGTCAGGCTAACGAGCCGGTGGGCCGGTGGCCCGACCCATCCGGCATGCGGCCGGGGCGCGGGTTCACCGGTCGGCGTTGACCTCGTCGCGCCACTGCAGCAGGTCGCGAACGCGGCCGAGGTCGGGGTCGGCGGCGGCGACGCTGGCGGTGAACAGGCGGGTGCCGATGGCATGGAGGCGAGCCGCGTTGCCCGCGTAGTCGGCCCGCTGGTCGGGGTTGCGCCCCGGCACGAAGGCGACGCCCGCCGACCGCTCGATCTCGAGCGGGTCGCGTCCGCGCCGCTCGCACCACGCGTCGAGCACGCGGTGCTTGTGGGCGATCTCGTCGGCGTCGCCGAACCCGTGCCAGATGTCGGCGTGCTCGGCGACGATGCGCAGGGTCTTCTTCTCGCCGCCGCCCCCGATGAGGATCGGGATGTCGCGGGTGGGCGGCGGGTTGAGGCGGGTCCAGCGGTCGCGGATGACGGGCAGGTCGCGGGCGAGGTCGTCGAGTCTGCTTCCGGCCGTGCCGAACTCGTAGCCGTACTCGTCGTAGTCGATCTGCTTCCAGCCCGACCCGATGCCGAGCACGAGACGCCCGCCGCTCATGTGGTCGACCGTGCGCGCCATGTCGGCCAGCAGGCTCGGGTTGCGGTAGCTGTTGCACGTGACGAGCGCCCCGATCTCGACCTGCTCGGTCGAGACCGCCCAGGCGCCGAGCATCGTCCAGCACTCGAAGTGCATCCCGCCCCGGTCGCCGCTGAGCGGGTAGAAGTGGTCCCAGGAGAGCAGCAGGTCGACGCCCATCTCCTCGAGCGTCGCAGCCGTACGTCGGATCTGGGCCCACGTCGCGTGCTGCGGCGGGA
>JAEWFB010000145.1 GCA_023389095.1 Actinomycetes bacterium | reverse complement strand
CGCGACGACGAGGGGGTCGACGTCGAGCCGGTGGATGAGGTTGTCGAGGACGGTCTTCATCGCCGCGTACTGGAGGTAGTCGGTGCCGTCGTGGACGACGAGGAGCGGGTAGCGCTGCACCCGGTTGAACCGCGCGGGCAGGTAGATCTGCACGGGCTGCTCGCGGCGCAGGGCCCGGCTGCGCACCACCTCCTCGACGAGCGTGCCCTGCCGCGCCTCAGGGTCGAAGGCCACCCAGTCGGGCACCCGGTAGCCGACGGCCGCACAGACCGAGGACGACCCCATCGGGCTGTGCGCGAGCCGCGGGTTGAGCGGGTCGTTGAAGCGCTCGTGGTGCTCGCCCTTGCGGATCTCCACCTGGTACTCGACGCGCGAGCCCTCGGGCAGCACGGTGGTGACCGCCCAGAGGTCGGACTCGCCGATCCGCTTGAGCGGCAAGGGGTCCGGCAGCCCGACGACGCGATGGCGGATCCACGCCTCGTCGACGTCGCCCCGGTAGAGGAAGGTGGCGCGCTCGCCCTCGACGATGGGGCAGCCCCACCGGGCGATGAACCGGTCGATGGCCGGGCCGTCGAGCGGCAGCCGGTCGCGCAGCCCGTTGACGGCCAGCCGCGTCGTGGGGGTCATGCGGCGCCCTCGACGGCGACGTGCCCGGTGGCGTCGAGGTAGCGGGTCCCCTGCGGCAGCGCCTCGGCGTCGCCCGTGGGCAGGCGCACGACGGCACCGTCGTCGAGGAGCACGAGCCGGTGCTCGGGGAACCGTCGCGCCAGCACCGCCATCCGCTCGTGGTCCTCGAGCCGGAGCCGACGCCGCGCGTGCGGCAGCACGAGCACGCCCGGGACGCGTGCGAGCCCGGTGTCGTGGACCTCGGCCGCGGTGACGCCGTGCGGGGTGTGGTCGTGGAAGAGCACGATGCGGTCGGTGAGGACCATGGCGCCGGCCGACCAGGCGACGACGTGCTGCTCGGGCCGGGGCACCACGTCGAAGAGCCGCAGGGTGCGCAGCAGCGTCCGCACGTTGCCGCCGGCGACGACGAGGGCCGCGCACTCGTCGAGCACGGCGTTGATCTCGCCGCGGTGCCAGCCGATCAGCCCGCTCTCCTCGCGTGGGCTGCGCGCGAACGTCGACGCGTAGAGCTCGGCCAGCTCGGCCTCGTACCAGTGGTCGACCTCGCGGACCGCCTCGATGGCCGCGTCGACGGCCATCGGCCCGACGCCGTGCAGCGAGGTGCGGTGGGCCACGGCGTGGACGGCGTCGACGGCGCTCTGCAACCGGATGCCGTAGAAGGTGCGCAGCTCGTCCTGCCGGTCCCGGAACGCGAGGGCCGCCGCGGCGACGCGGTCGTCCTTGGTCAGCACGTCGATCATCCGGTGGTGCAGGCGCAGGTTGACGCCCCGGTCGTCGAGCAGGCCGTTCAGCTCGCCCTCGTCGGCCTCGCGCTCCTCCCACCCCGCGTTCGTGAAGGCGACGCGTCCGGGCACGTCGAGCGAGCGCACGACCGGCTGCACCGTCGTGGTGAACCGCTGGGGTCCGAGCAGGATGGTCTCGGGCACGTGGCCTCAGCCCGCGTGGACGCGGATGGTGCGCCCGACGTCGTCGAGCATCGCGCGGGCGGTGTCGTAGTCGGGGTGGCGCACCCGCACCCACGCGTTGGCCATGTAGCCGGCCTCGACCGGCTGGGTGCCGTGCCCCTGCGGCGGGAAGTGGCCGTCGATGACCCACTCGCCGTACCGCGCCTGGATCTCGTCGATGCCCGAGTAGCCCTGGATGACGCCGTCGTGGTCGGGCCGCAGCGCCACGATGCCGGCCGAGTAGGTGCGCCGCATCGGCTGCTCGGGGCGGCCGTGGGTGATGACGTGGGCCCACTCGCGGTAGACGTCGACGTCGTTGGCGGCGGAGTAGAGGTCCCACGCGCCGACGCCGGGTGGCCGGCACCCGATCTCGCTGAACCGCAGGCCCTTCGGCCCGTAGAACCACTCCATGTGGGTGGCCGAGGTGTCGATGCCGAGCGCCTTGATGACGCGTCGGCCGAGCTCGCGCACCTCGCCGTAGAAGGTGTTGCCCGGCTCGTCGATGCGGTTGGTCGTGATGAACTCCGGGGAGATCCACCGGTGCCGCATCGCCTCGAGGACGTTGGGGTAGTAGTGCGTGGCCCAGTCGTGCACGACCTCCCCGCCGACGGTGATGGTGTCGTAGAACCCCTCGTGGCCCTCGACGAACTCCTCGATGGCGATCGACGTGGCGCCCTCGGCCCCGAAGGCATTGAGCGCCGCCTCGAGCTCACGGTCGTCGTCGACGCGGGTGGTGCCCTGGGCGCCGGCGCCGGCCCGCGGCTTGAGGATGAGCGGGTAGCCGACCCGCTCGGCGAACTCCCGTGCCTCGGCGGCGGAGTCGACGGCGGCACTGGCGGCGGTGGGCACGCCCGCCTCGCGCAGCGCATCCTTCATCGACGGCTTGTCGCGGCACAGCCACGTGGTGCGGACGCTCGTGCCCGGGATGCCGCACGCCTCGCGCACCTGCGCGGCGGGCATCGTGTGCGCCTCGACGACGGCCTCGAGCGCGTCGATCCAGACCTTGTCCTGGAAGAAGCGCACGGCGTCGACCATCTGGCCGACGTCGGTGACCGAGCCGACGCGGTAGTACCCGCGCAGGGCGCCGAGGAGCTCGTCGCCGAGGTGCCCCTCCTCCGACTCACCGATGCCGTAGACGTTCGCCCCGACCGCTGCCAGCGCCTGCACGAAGCGGCGCTGGTTGGCCGGGAACGACGGCTCCACGAAGATGATGTTCACGAGCCCGACGCTAGCGGGCCGGGAGGAGAGGCGCCACGGATCGGGCGCCGCTCGGCGGCGTCAGGGCTCGCGGTGGCCCTGCGCGGCGTCGATGACGTGCGAGCCCTGCTGCTCCTGGATGTGGTCGGGCAGGTCGTCGAACTCCATGACGCGGCGCACCTCGACCGACACCTCGGGGAACAGGTCGGCGAAGCGGCTGCCGAGCTCGACGGCCTCCTGCCGCGAGGCCACGTCGATGACGGCGAACCCGCCGACGACCTCGCGCGCCTCGGTGAACGGGCCGTCGGTGACCGCCGGGCCGCCACCCGCACGCTTGGTGATCATCGCGCCCTCGTCGCTGCGGTGGACGCCCTCGGCGGCGAGCAGGACGCCGGACTCGGCGCACTCGGTCATGAACGCGCCCATCGCGTCGATGAACTCGGGGCTCGGGTTCCACGCCTCGGGCTGCGTCTCGTCGAGGCGGTGGATGAGCAGGTAGCGCATGAGGTCTCCTCTGGTCGGTGGGACGGTCGGTCCGGCCGGGTCGGTCCCAGCCTCCACCACGACGTCGACCGGCACCGACCGGAATCGACACCCGATGGGCATCCGATCGGAGAAAGACGGCGGCGCCCCCCACCCGGAGGTGGACCGCGCCGCGTCGTGCGAACGTCGGGTGACGCGTCAGGCGGTCGCGGGAGCCGCGCCGGACTCGATGCCCTTGGGGTCCGCGCCGTACTGGTTGGCGCCGCGGTTGCCCTCCATCACGAAGAAGACGATGAGGACGATCGCACCGATGAACGGGACGAGGCCGATGAGCAGCCACCAGCCGGTGCGGTTGGTGTCGTGCAGGCGACGGATGCCGACGGCGATGCTGGGCAGCAGGACCGCGAGGAAGTAGAGCACGTACAGCACGTAGAAGATCGACGAGCCCGTCACGTTGTAGAGGACGTTGAGGACGCCGCCGATGATGACGTTGACGAGCGTGAACATCCAGTACTCCGTGCGGCGGGCCCGGCCCGAGAACCCGACGTAGTTCTTGAGCACCTTGGTGTACCAGTCCATGTGAAGCTCCCTGTGGTCTCAGTGGAACGCGGGATCGCGCGAGCGGACTGTAGCGGTCGGCGTGCCCTGCGCGGGGGGATGCGCGCCGCACCCACCGGACACGAATGGGTCACGACTCCGTGTCCGGTGGGTGGCAGGGTCCGGTGTGGTCCGGCTGGGTGGTGCGTCGTCAGTCGTGCGAGGAGCCGTGCACGGCCTGGACGGACGCGACGGTGCCGTCCGCCGGGTCGAGCAGGACCTTCGGCGCCTTGGCGTTGTCGAAGTGGAACAGGTGCTCGAGCGAGCCGGCGCGCGCGTCGGCCGACTGGTCACCGACGAGGCCCGTGCCCCAGTTGTCCTCGATGAACTTCAGGATCGAGGCCTGGTCGGTCTGGGTGTGGTCGACGAAGTTGGTCCGGGCGTAGGGGGAGACGACGAGCAGCGGCTGGCGCGGGCCGGGGCCGCAGCGGTCCTGGTAGCCGCCACCGACGGGCACGCCGGACGCGGCGGCCGCGGTGCAGAAGGCCGCGTCGTCGGGGCTGTCGGACGCGTTGGTCAGCGTCGCGGCCCGGTGGTCGTACCAGCCGTCGGAGTCGTCGTAGGCCAGGACGATCGCGGTGTCCTTCCAGTTCGGCGACTGCTCGATCGCGTTGATCTCCTTGACGACGAAGCGCTGCTCGTCGACCGGGTCGGAGTAGTCGGCGTGGCCGTCCTGGTAGTTGGCGGCCTTGAGGTAGGAGACGGCCGGCAGCTGGTCGGTGCCGACGACCTTGTCGAAGTCGCTGAGGTCGTACTGGTGGTTGGCCGGGCCCGCGTGGCCGATCTCGGCGGTCGAGGCCGGCGCGAGGTGGTGCGGGTTCGCCGTCGACGCGTAGTACTGGAACGGCTCGTGGTGCGGGTTGTAGTCGGTCGAGCTGCCCCCGGCGACGTTGGTGTGCGTGGCGAGGCACGCGGCGGGCGTGCCCGTGGCCGGGTCGGCAGCCGTCGTCGGGCGGAAGCCGCCCTGGAACCAGCCCCACGACACGCCCTTGGCGTTGAGCAGGTCGCCGACGTTCTTGTTCGAGTCCTGCATGCCGGCGAGCGTGTAGGAGGTCGTGTGGCTGCTGTTGGAGCAGTCGTCGTAGACGGGGTCGGGGTCGCCGGTCATGGTGCCGACGCCGTTCTCGTCGGGCACGCGGACCGTGTAGTCGCTCGTGGCCGGCACGACCGGCGTCGGGTGGGCCGGGTCGCTCGCGGCGGTGTACTCACGCACGCCGTGGGTCTGGCCGGAGACGAGGTTGATCGCGCCGGGCGAGCTGGGCCCGAAGGTCGTGCTGTAGGAGTTGTCGCTCATGGCGTACTTCTGCGCGTAGTTCCACATCGCGGTGACGGTGTTGCCGTCGTAGTAGTCCATCGTCAGGCCGGGCGTGGCGTAGCGGCCCGGCTTGCACGTGTCCTTGCTGACGTACTGGACGAACTTGTCCATGGCGCCGGCGTCGTAGGCCTTCTGCTCGTTGGTGTACGTGTGGTCCTGGTCGCAGGTCACGGCCTGGGCGGGCGTGAGGCGCGTCGGCTGCTCGGTGTTCGGGTTGTTCGGGGCGAGCAGGCCGTCGTGGGCCAGGGTGGCGATGCGGCGCGGGGTGTTCGGGGCCGCGTGGAAGGCGGGCGCGGGCGTCGAGGTGCCCGGGAGGGTCTCGCCGGCGCGGTTGGCGGCGTGGGGGTAGGTGGCGAAGTAGTGGTCGAACGAGACGTTCTCGCCGAAGATGACGACGACGTGCTTGATCGGCGTCGACGTGCGGGCGCCGTGGGGCAGGGACGCCGTGGCGGCGCCGGCGGCCGAGACGCTGCCGAGGGCGAGGGCGGACACCGCGAGGGCGCTCACCGCGCCGCCGGCCAGGGCCAGGCGGGAGGGTCGGGACATGAGTGGATCTCCTTGGACGACAGGGTGTGTCGGTGACGACCCGGTCGGCGAGCCCGGACGCGTCTCGGACGGTAGCCACGCGCCGGGCCCCGCAGGGGCCTCGTGGGGCCACCCGCGGAGGAGTTTGCGAACTGTTTCCCGTGGGCGCTCCGGTCCTTTGCCGATCTCCCAGCGAGGACCCAAGGGACGTGGAGGTGGTCCCCAGCATCGCTACAGCCAGCCACGCTCCTGGGCGATGCGGGCGGCCTCGGCGCGCGTCGACGTGCCCGTCTTCCCGATGGCCGAGGAGAGGTGGTTGCGCACGGTTCCCGGTGACAGGTGCACCAGGCCGGCGATGGAGGCCACGGTGCCACCACGGAGCGCCACGGTCAGCACCTCCCGCTCGCGCTCGGTCAGCGGGTTGGCGCCGTCGACGAGCGACTCGGTGGCCAGCGACGGGTCGACGACCCGCAGCCCGGCGTGGACGCGTCGGACGGCCTCGGCGAGCTGGCGCGCCGGCGTGTCCTTGACGACGAAGCCCGACGCGCCCGCTTCGAGGGCGCGGCGCAGGTAGCCCGGTCGCCCGAAGGTCGTGACGACGAGGGTCCGGACGCCGGGGAGCGAGTCGCGCACGGCGGCCGCGGCGGCGATGCCGTCCTGGCCGGGCATCTCGATGTCGAGGAGGCAGACCTGCGCGCCCGACGTGCGGGCGGCGTCGACGACCTCGTCGCCGCGGCCCACCTCGGCGACCACCTCGAGGTCGCTCTCGAGGGCGAGCAGGGCGGCGAGCGCCCCGCGCACGAGGGCCTGGTCGTCGGCGAGCAGCACCTTGATCGGGTCGCTCACAGCGTCACCTCCAGCACGGTCCCGTGTCCTTCCGGTCCGGTGGCGAGCGAGAGCCGGCCCCCGGCGGCCTCGACCCTCTCACGGATGCCCCGGATGCCGTTGCCCTCGGGCCGGTCCTCGAGCCCGCGCCCGTCGTCGCGGACGGTGAGCCGGTTGGAGTCGAGCTCGACCCAGCACGTGTCGGCGTCGCTGTGCCGCACGACGTTGGTCATCGCCTCGCGCAGCACCCAGGCGAGCACGGTGCGGTGGCGGGGGTCGACGGCGGCATGGTTGTCGGGCACCTTTGCCTGGATGCCTGCGCCGGCGAGTGCCGTTCTCGCCGAGGCGAGCTCGTTGTCCAGCCGGGCCTGCCGCAGTCCACCGACGGTCTCGCGGATCTCGGCGAGGGCCTGGCGGCTCAGCACCTGGATCTCGGCGAGCTCGCGCTTGGCACGCTCGGGGTCGAGGTCGACGAGCCGCTCGGCCAGCTCGGCCTTGACGGTGACGACGGTGAGCGAGTGGCCGAGCACGTCGTGGACGTCGCGCGCGACCCGCTCGCGCTCCTCGACGAGGGCCAGCTCGCGCGACATCGACTCGTACTCACGGCCCCGGTCGCTCATGAGCCGGACGCCTGCCGTCATGACGGCGACGGCGAAGACGATCGTCGCCACGACCCACTGGCCTTCCTGCCCGTCGACGAACACGGCGATGAGCACCGCCGTCGCGACGGCGAGCACGGCGACCGCGAGCGACACGAACCGTGGCAGCGCGAACATCGCGAAGGACACGACGAAGGGCAGGTAGCTGACGGCGTCGGCCCCGATGATGAGGGCCATGACGGCCATGCAGGCCACGAGCCCACCGACGTAGAGGGCGCCCAACCGGTAGGACGGCGCGCACTGCCTCTCCAGGGCCGCCAGGTGCACGGCGCCCCGGGCGTAGATCGCCCCGAACCCGACGGTGACGACAAGTCCGACGACGACCTGCCAGGCGGGCAGGTGGTCGGTGAGGATCGCGATGACGGGGAACACGAGGAAGACGAGCCAGACCGACTGGACGATCCAGCCCCACTTCTCCCACGGGTTCGACTCGGCCACCCGGCCCGACGTGAGGTCGGGCCGGGTGTCCGGAGCGCCGCGCCGGGACGCCCGGGGCCGTGGGCTCACTGGCGCTCCCGGCCGCGACGGACGAACCACGTGGCGAGGCCGCCGAAGACGAGCCCCCACACGACGACGTTGACGATCGGCAGCCACAGCGGGTCCTGGGTCCCGTCGGGCAGGTAGCCCTCGGTGAGCGGGTAGCGGGCCAGGGCCGCGTAGCCGTAGAGCGGCGTGAACTTCGCGAAGGTGAGCAGGGCCCCCGACAGCGGGATGAAGAGGTTGCCGAGGAAGGCGAAGATGACGAGGGTGCCTGCGGCGGCACCGACCGACGCCTCGGACCGGAACGCCGTGCCGATCACGAGCCCGTAGAGGGCGAACACGGCCGAGCCGGCCAGGGTCAGCACGGCGCTGACGGCCCAGGCGCTCGCCGAGCCGCGGGCACCGGTGGCGACCCCGAGCAGGTAGGTGATGACGACCGGCACGGCGGCCACGGTCATGGCGATGACGGCCTTCATCGCGATGTACGACGAGTCGGCGAGGGGCGTCAGGCCGAGCTGGCGACCCCAGCCCTGCACCCGCTCGACCGCGGCGTTGCCGCCGATGCTCGTGGTCGCGGTGACTGCGCCGTAGGCGGCCATCGAGATCATGACGTACATGGCGACGTTGCCGTTGCCGATGTCCTGGCCCTTGGCGTCGACCGTCGCGCCGAAGATGAGGTAGAAGAACGCGGGCAGGCCGGCGGTGAAGAACATCGCGGACCAGTCGCGCGTGATGCGGCGCATCTCGAGCAGGGTGAAGGTGGCGTTCATCGGACGAGCTCCTGCGGACGGTCGTTCTGGGTCGAGGTTGCGGCGCCGTCGGCACCAGTGTCGCCGGTGAGGGCCATGAAGGCCTCCTCGAGACCGGCGCTGCGGATCTCCAGCTCGGTGCCGCCCAGCTCGACGAGCAGCAGGCGGGCCACGGCGTCGGAGTCGGCGGCCGACACGACGACGCGCGCGCCGCGCTCCTGCACCGAGCGGACGCCGTCGAGGGCGCGCAGCCGTTCGACCGATGCGACCCGTGTGGACGCGGGGAGCTCGGCCGACACGGTGCGCCCGGTGGCCTGCGCGCGGATCTCGGCGGTGGTGCCGTCGGCGACGATGCGGCCCTGTGCGATGAGGACGATCCGGTCGGCGAACGCGTCGGCCTCCTCGAGGTAGTGCGTCGCGAAGACGACGGTGCGGCCGGCGTCGGCGTCGGCGTGCATCGTGTCCCAGAAGTCGCGGCGGGCCGTCACGTCCATCCCCGCCGTGGGCTCGTCGAGGATGAGCAGGCGCGGGTCGGGCAGCAGCGCGAGGGCGAAGCGCAGGCGCTGCTGCTCGCCACCGGAGCACTTGGACACGCGGCGGTCGGCGAGCGCCCCGAGACCGGCGCGGGCGATGACGTCGTCGACCGGGGCGTGCGTGCGGTAGGTGGAGGCGATCATCCGGACGGTCTCGCGCACCGTGAGGTCGCGCAGCAGGCCGCCGGTCTGCAGCACCGCCGACACCTGCCCCTCGACGACGGCCGCGCGCGGGCGACGGCCGAAGACCTCGACGGTGCCGCTCGTCGGCTGCGTGAGCCCGAGGACCATGTCGAGGGCTGTCGTCTTGCCGGCGCCGTTCGGGCCGAGGAAGGCGACGATCTCGCCCTGCTCGACCCGCAGGTCGATGCCGTCGACGGCGCGGACCTCGGTGTCGGCCGAGCCGCGGAGGGGGTGGAAGGTGCGGACGAGGTCGTTCAGGAGGACCGCCGGAGCGGCGTCTGCCGTCCTCCCGGCGGTCGTGCTGGTCGTGCTGGTCGTGCCGGTCGCGCTCGGCACGGGTTTCCCGCTCGCTGCGGGCGTGGTGTCCCTGCTCATGGCACCAGCGTGGCCTGTCGGGGTGGGACGCGTCACCGGCGAAGGTCATGTCCTCGCCGTGACACCTGTCATCTCCTGGTCGGGTGGGGGTCAGGTCCGCATGACCTGCGAGCGTGACGGGGTGAGGTCGACGAGGTGCAGGTGCAGGGTGCCCCCGGTCGGGGCGGGGTAGCTGCGCCCGAGGCGTGGTGTCGGTCGCGGACGTGGTCGCCTCGGTGTGGGTGGCCCTGGGGGCTCGGCCGCGTGCCGGTCGACTGCGGGCAGGTCGGTGGGAGGGAGTGCCGGGTCGACGATCGCGAGGGTGGGTGGCTCTGGCGGTCGTAGCCGTGAGCCGGTCGGTGGGCCGATGGGCCAGCCCTGTCGGGTCTGGAACCGGAGCCCGTCTGCGGTCGTGGGGTCGCCGGTGATGGTGTACTCGCCGCGGTGGTGGGCGTCGTGGTGGAAGGTGCACAGGCACAGCAGGTTGTCCAGGTCGGTCCGTCCACCGTCGCGCCAGTGCACCCGGTGGTGCACCTCGAGGTAGTCGGCGGCGGTGACGGGGCAGCCGGGGAACCGGCAGCCCCGGTCCCGGTCCAGCACGAGCACGCGGGTGCGGTGCGGCACGACCCGCTGGGTCCGCCCGACGTTGACCGGTGAGCCCTCGGTCTCCCACACCGGGA
>JAEWFB010000116.1 GCA_023389095.1 Actinomycetes bacterium | reverse complement strand
GCGCCGAGCTCGATCGACGCCGTGGCCCCGGCGTCGCCGTCTGCCGCCCGGCGTGTGAGCGTCCGGAGGTCGCCGGCGGGCTCGGCGGCGTGCGCGTCGTGGTGACGCACGATGGCCGGGCCCGCGGCGATGGCCTCGACGTGACCGGATCCGCCACAGACGCAAGGGATCCCCGACGCCTCGGGCGAGGGCAGGTGCCCGAGGTGGCCGGCGACGCCGCGGGCGCCGTGCCAGACGCGTCCGTCGACGACGACCGAGGCACCGACGCCGGTGCCGACGGCGACGAAGAGGACGGACGTGGCATCGGTCGCGGCGCCGAGCCACGTCTCGCCGAGGGCGTGCGCGTGGACGTCGTTGTCGACGACGACGCGGCCGAGGCCGGTGCGGTCGGCGAGCGCTCCGCCGACGTCGGTGCCGGCCCAGCCGTGCAGCACGTCGGTGGCCGACACGATGCGTCCCGTTCGCGGGGCGACGACGCCCGCGGTCCCGACGCCGAGACCGACGACCCGAGACGGGTCGCCGGGTCCGTCGGTCAGCGACCGCACGAGCCGGGCCGCCGTGGCCAGCACGGCCTCAGCCCCGTCGGCGCCCGGCGTGGGAGCCGACACGGACCGGTGCACGCGACCCTCACGGTCGACGAGGGCGGCCGAGGACTTCGTGCCCCCGATGTCGAGGCCGACGGCGAGCTCGCCTGGGGTGTGGTCGGGGACGGGCTCACCCATGGCTCAGAGCAGCTCGGCCGACTCGAGGACGGCGCGGATCCGGGCCGCCTCGGCGTCGTCGAGGGGCCGCAGCGGCAGCGACACCTGGTTGGACTCGATGACGCCGAGCACGTGCAGGGCCGTCTTGAACGAGCCGGCGCCCCGCGTCATGCCCGCCGACGTCGCCGGGTCGGCCGCCTCGACGATGCGGAAGAGCCGGATGAGGCGCTCCTGCTCGGCGCGGGCCGCGGCGACGTCGCCCGCCGCCACGGCGGCATGCAGTCGCACGTACCCGGCCGGGTCGACGTTGGCCAGACCGGGCACCGAACCGGACGCGCCGGCGAGGAGCATCGCATCGACCATGACCTCGTGCCCGGTCAGGGTCGCGAAGCCGTCGAGACCGGCGTCCTGCAGGAGCACCATCAGCTGCCGGAAGCCGATGTCGTCGCCGCTCGAGTCCTTGACGCCGGCCACGACACCGTCGCGGGCGAGGTCGAGCATGAGGGCGTTGCCGAGCTTGGTGTGGACACAGACCGGGATGTCGTAGGCGAGCAGCGGCACGTCGACGGCCGCGTGGACGCTGCGGAAGTGCCGCTCCACCTCGGTCGGGCCCACGATGGCGTAGAACGGCGCCGTCGTGACGACGGCCTGGGCGCCGAGCCGCTCGGCGGCCCGCGCCCGGCTGACCACCCGGGCCGTCGCGGGCTCGATCGCGCCTGCGATGACCGGCACCGCGCCGTCGGCGGTCTTGACGATGACCTCGAGCGCGAGGTCGCGCTGCGCGTCGTCGAGGAACACCGTCTCGCCGCTCGAGCCGAGGGCGAAGAGGCCGTCGACGCCGGCGTCGAGCATCCGGCCGACGACGCGCTCGAGCGAGGCCGTGTCGACGTCCCGCTCGGCGGTCAGGGGGGTGATCACCGGCGGCACCAGCCCCCCGAAGGTGGCGGTGGTCGTGGTCATGAGAGCTCCTTGGTGGCAACGGGTTTCGTGGCCGAGACCGCCTCGGCCACCAACGTGGCCGTGCTGGTCCCGGCAGGGACGGGGTGGTGACAGCGGACGAGGTGGCCGCCCGTCAGGACGGGCTCGGGCATGAGCTCTCCGCAGACGTCGGTGGCCTTCCAGCACCGCGTGCGGAACGGGCACCCGCTCGGCGGGTTGGCCGCGGAGGGCACGGGACCCACGAGCGGGATCGGCTCGACGGCGTCGAGCAGCCCGGGCGTCGCGGAGAAGAGGGCTCGCGTGTAGGGGTGCGCGCCGTCGTCGGGCAGGAGGCCGGCGGGGGCGTCCTCGACGATGCGGCCGAGGTACATCGTGACGACGCGGTCGCTGACGCGCTTGACGGTCTGGATGTCGTGGGAGACGAAGACCATGGCGATCCCGAGCCGCGTGCGCAGGTCGAGCAGCAGGTTGAGGATCTGGGCGCGCACCGACACGTCGAGGGCGCTCGTGGGCTCGTCGGCGATGACGAGCGACGGCTCGAGGGCGAGGGCTCGGGCGATCGAGACGCGCTGGCGCTGGCCGCCGGAGAGCTGGCCGGGCAGGACGTCGGCGGCCGACTGCGGGAGCCCGACGAGGTCGAGCAGCTCGGCCACCCGCCGGTCGCGCTCGGCCGACGAGCCGATGCCGTGCACGTCCAGCGGGTCTCGCACCACCTGGCGCACCGGCATCCGCCGGTTGAGCGAGGCCGCGGGGTCCTGGAACACCATCCCGATGCCCTGGCCGAGGTGCCGCCGCCGCTCGCGGTCGCCCATGGACCAGACGTCGCGCCCGCGGAAGGTGACGGTGCCGGTGGTCGGGCGCTGCAGGCCAGCCATGACCTTGGCCATCGTCGACTTGCCGCAGCCGGACTCGCCGACGACGCCGACGGTCTCGCCCGGGCCGACGACGAGGTCGGCGGAGGTGAGCGCGTGCAGGCTGCCGTGGCCGAAGAGCCGCGTGCCCTGGGTGCGGTGGACGACGGAGACGTCGTCGAGGCGCAGGACGGGTTCGGCCGTGCGGTCGGCCCCCTGAGGGGTCGCCCGAGGGATCGCCTGTGGGGTCGCCCGAGGGGTCGCCTGTGGGGTCTGGGACGTCACGACAGCACTCCTTCCGTGAGACGCGGGGCCGGGTCGGCGTCGGCCGGTGTCACCGGTTGGGCCGGGTGGTGGCAGGCGACGAGGTGCGTCGTGGCGTCTCCCTCGAGCCGGGGCACGTCGCTGCGACAGACCTCAGTGGCGAGCGGGCAGCGGTCGGCGAACCGGCAACCCGCCGGGAAGTCGGCCGGCGAGGGCACGACGCCACGGATCTGGGTCAGCCGCTCGGCACCGGTCTCGAGCGAGAGCACCGACCCGAGCAGGCCGCGGGCGTAGTGGTGCGCCGGCGCGCCGATGACCTCGGCGGTGACGCCGGACTCGACGATCTGGCCGCCGTACATGACGACGACGCGGTCGCTGACGTCGCTGACGAGAGCGAGGTCATGGCTGACGAGGACGAGGGCGAACCCGAGCTGCTCGCGCAGGGTCAGCAGCAGCCGCATGACCTGGGCCTGCACCGTGACGTCGAGCGCGGTCGTCGGCTCGTCGGCGATGATGAGCCGCGGGTCGCGCGAGAGGGCCATCGCGATGACGACGCGCTGGCGCTGGCCGCCGGACAGCTCGTGCGGGTACGCGCCGAGGGTGCGCTCGGGGTCGAGGCCGACGAGCTGCATGAGCTCGGTGGCGGTGCGGGTGCCGCCGCGTCGGAGCAGCTGGTCGAGCTGGGCCCTGACGCGCAGCGCCGGGTTGAGGGCCGAGAGGGCGTCCTGGTAGACCATCGCGATGTCGCGGCCGAGGAGGCGGCGCCGCTGGGCGGCCGAGAGGGTGAGCAGGTCGGTCCCGTCGAAGAGCACCTCGCCGCCGAGTCTCGCACCGCGAGGCTGCAGCCCCATGACCGACAGGGCCGTGAGCGACTTGCCGGAGCCGGACTCCCCGACGAGGCCGAGCACCTCGCCGGGCCGGACGTCGAAGCTGATGCCGTCGACGATGTCGACGCCGTCGTGCCGGCCCTCGAACCCGACGCGGAGCCCGCGCACGGACAGGACCGGCTCGCCCTGTGGGAGCTCACGGGCCCGCTCGCGCAGCCGCTGGGCCGCGCGGTCGAGGCCGGGCAGGGCCAGCACCTCACCGGGGGCCGGTGCATCGGCGTCCATGGCGTCGGCGGCGTCGAAGGCGTCGGGTACGCGGACGGCCGCGTCGGCGTCCTCGGGGACGCTTGCAGCGTCGGAGGACTCGTCCGTGGCGTCGTCCTCCGACGCGCCGCGGCGCGCGCCGGGCCGCACGGCAGGGGCGGCCCACGCGTCGGAGATCCCCTCGGAGAGGACGTTGAGCGACAGGACCGTGAGCAGGATGAGCAGGCCGGGGAAGAAGGTGGCCCACCAGGACCCGGCGAGCAGCACCTCCTTGCCGTAGGCGATGACCGAGCCCCACGAGGACTCGGCGACGTGCCCGGGCAGGCCACCGCCGATGAACGACAGGGACGCCTCGAAGACGATCGCGTCGGCCACCATGACGGTGACGAAGACGAGCACGGGCGCCGCGCAGTTGCGCACGACGTGGCGACCCAGCACGTGCAGGCGGCCGGCACCGATGACCTGCGCGGCCGCCACGTAGTCCTCGCCGTACTGCGACTGCACGTTGGCCCGCACGACGCGGGCGATCGAGGGCGTGAAGACGAAGCCGATCGCGAGGACGAGCACGACGAGGCTGTCCTTGCCGAAGGCGACGATGAGCACCGCCGACAGCGCGATGGTCGGGAAGGCCATGACGACGTCGAGGACCCGCATGACGGTCTCGTCGACGGCGCGACGGCTCGTCGCCGCCACGGCACCCAGCACGGTGCCGAGCACGAGCGCGATGGCGGCAGAGCCGAACCCGACGACGAGGGAGCGCCGGGTGCCGGCGACGAGCCGCGAGAAGATGTCGCGGCCCGACCGGTCCACGCCGAACCAGAAGTCGGCTCCGGGGCCGGTGTTGACCGGTGCGAGGCCGGTCGCGGTGGGGTCGTGCGGCGTCAGGACGCCCGCGAACACGGCGACGAGGAGCAGGAGCAGGACGAACCCTGCGGCGATCCGCGAGAGCAGGGGCAGCCGCCGGAGGGCGCCGAGACGGGCCGGGCCGAGACGGCGGGGGTCGGAGAGCCGGGCGGTCAGCTCGGGACGGACGGACATCAGTGACCTCCCCGCAGCCGGGGGTTGGCGAACAGGTAGAGGACGTCGACGACGAGGTTGACGACGACGAAGCAGAAGGCGATGACGAGGATCGTGCCCTGGGCGAGGTTGGTGTCGTTGGTGCCGACGGCCTGCATGACGAGGGTGCCCATGCCGGGCATCGTGAAGATCGCCTCGATGATGATCGTGCCGCCGAGGAGGTAGCCGATGCGCAGGCCGAGCACCGTGAGCGGGTTGACGAGGGCGTTGCGCAGGACGTTGCGGCCCACGACGACGACCGGTGGCAACCCCGCGCCGTACGCGGTGCGCACGTAGTCGCGGTCGAGCTCCTCGACCATCGAGGTGCGGACGATCCGCGCGAGCGAGCACCCCACCGGGACCGCCAGTGCCAGCGCCGGCAGCGTCATCGACCGCAGCCACGCACCGACGCCGTCGGCCGGGTTGACGTAGCCGGCGTTGGGGAACCAGCCGAGCCCCAGCGACAGGTGCTGGATCATGAGCAGCGCGAGCCAGAACGACGGGATGGCGATGCCGGCCATCGACACGACGCGGACGACCTGGTCGGGCCACCGGTCGCGGAACAGGGCCGCGACGATCCCGAGCGGGAGCGCGATGAGCAGCGCTGCCGTGACGCCGAGGACGGTCAGCTGGAGCGTGAGCGGCAGGGCCTGGGCGATGAGCTCGGACACCGGACGGGGCACGCCGATCGTCTGGCCGAGGTCGCCGTGCAGGAGGTTGCCGAGGAAGTGGAAGAACTGCACCGGGGCGGGCTGGTCCAGTCCCCGGGCGTGCTCGTAGGCGGCGATCTGGGCCGGGGTGGCCTGGTCGCCGAGCGCGGACACGGCCGAGTTGACCGGTGACAGGCGCATGACGACGAAGACGAACAGGGCGATGCCGAAGAGCAGCGGGACGAGCGTGATCAGGCGCCGTAACGTCATCTTCAGGACCGTGGACATCCGATCCTCCTCGGGGACATAGGAACTGGGTGGTCAGGAGTGCTGGGCCGGCCCGGACGGGGCGGGCCGGCCCAGCGTGGCGGTCACGCCTTGGGCGTGGCGTCGAGGAAGTAGAGGCCGGTGGTCGCGGCGGCCTTGAAGCCGTCGAGGTGCTTGGCGTCCCAGGCGGTGACGATCTTCGTGTGCACGACGCTGTAGATGGCGGCCTCGTCGGCGACGATGTCGAGCACCTGCTTCCAGATCTGCTTCTGGGTGCCGGGGTCGCCGGCCGCGGCCCCCTGGTCGAGCAGCTGGGCGACCTTGGTCGGGGCGGGGCCGGTCCAGCGCGCCCGGGCCTTGGGCCAGGTCTCCCCGGTGTAGTACCAGCGCAGGAGCAGGTCCGCGTCGGGGCCGAAGACGGTCGGGTCGCCCGATGCCGCGAGGACGCGGAAGCCGTCCTTGGACACGAGGCCGTCGGGAGCCGGGGCGTAGACGGACGCCGACGGGGCGGTGTTGACCGTGGCCGTGACGCCGATCTTCTTCCACTGGTCGACCATCAGGGGGGCGATGTCGACGATGAAGGCGGTGTTCGTCGTGACGAGCTCGAACGACAGGTTGCTGACGCCGGCCTCGGCGAGGAGGGCCTTGGCCTTCTGCGGGTCGTAGCCGTAGATGGTCGCGGCCTCCTGGAAGTCCTTGTTGCCCTCGTCGAGGTAGCTGCGGGCCGCTGTGCCGTAGCCCTGCAGGGCCGTCTTGATGATGGCGTCGGTGTCGAGCGCGTAGTGCAGGGCCTGACGGACGCGCTTGTCGTCGAACGGCTTCGCGGAGCAGTTGAAGAGCAGGAAGAGCTGGTTGAAGGCCTGGCGGTCCTCGACCTGCGCCTTGCCCTCGAGCTGGGCGACGTTGACGTAGGGCACGGCCTCGATGGCCTGGACGCGGCCGCCCTGGATGTCGGCGATGCGGGTGGCGCCCTCGGTCGTGGTGTTCCACACCATCTTCTTGGCGCGCGCCTTCCTCGGACCGTTCTAGGCGTCGTGCGCCGAGAAGCGCAGGCCCGTCGTGGCGTCGGCGCTGTCGAGCTTCCACGGTCCCGAGCCGACGGGCTTGGTGTCGAAGGCCTTGGCGAGGTCGGCGGTGGCGGTGAGCGCCTTCGGCACGACCTTGATGACGGCGATGCGCTGCGGGAAGAGCGCGAACTGCGTCTTGAGCGCGAACTCGACGGTGTCGGTGCCGACCGCCTTGACCGAGGCGATGAACGGCAGGAACTGGGCCATGAGCGCGGCGTTGGCCGGGTCGAGGGC
This sequence comes from Actinomycetes bacterium, assembly GCA_023389095.1. Lineage (GTDB taxonomy): Bacteria > Actinomycetota > Actinomycetes > Actinomycetales > Dermatophilaceae > Monashia. The sequence continues at coordinate 5,422 of JAEWFB010000116.1, read as the reverse complement.
GCGGGTGAACGACCACGCGACGTCATCGGCCGTGACCGGCTTGCCGTCGGAGAACCGGGCGCCGGGGCGCAGCTTCGCGGTCCACGTCAGGCCGTCGGAGGAGGCCGTCGGCATCGCGGCGGCGAGGGCCGCATAGGGCTCGCGGCTGATCGGGTCGAGGTCGACGAGGCCCTCGAAGACGTGCTGGTTGGCGGCGGTGGCCACGGCGCTCGAGGCGTTCATCGGGTCCAGGCCGCTCGAGAGCGTGAAGGCGAGGGTGGCCTGGATCGTGTCGGCCGAGCCCCCCGCGCCGCCCGCGGCAGATCCCGTCGAGCTGGGCCCACCGCACGCGGCCAGAGCACCGGTGATCGCGGCTGCTGCACCGAGGGTGCCGCTGAGCCGCAGGAAGTTGCGTCGGCTGACCCCGGCCAGGCCGGAGGGGTCGAGCAGAGGGGTGTCGCGCTGCGCGAGGTCACGGGTCACGGTTCTCTCCTGCTTGGGGTCCGTGGGGATCGGTCGTGAGGGTCGAGCGATCCGGTGCTGGGGGCGCGACTCACCGCGCCGTGAACGCACGTAGTACATCATATGTCTTCCAAAAGAGGAAGGATGTCTTGTAGATTGCAGTCACCGAACCGATGTGAAGGGGTACAGATGTCGGATCTCCGACCGGACGAGCGAGCCACGGCCAGTCCCGTCCGCTCACGCAACCACGACGTGGTCGAGCGCATCAAGCAGTTCATCCTCGAGGAGCGCCTCCACCCCGGCGACCTGCTGCCGACCGAGAACGAGCTCATCGCCGCCATCGGCGCCAGCCGCACCAGCGTGCGCGAGGCGATCAAGAGCCTCTCGGCCCTCGACATCGTCGAGGTCCGCCACGGCCACGGCTCCTACGTGGGCCGGCTGTCGATGAACGCCCTCGTGGAGAGCCTGGCCTTCCGGGGCCTGCTCAGCACCGGCACCGACGGCAAGGTGATGACCGACCTCGTCAACATCCGCCAGATGCTCGAGCAGGGGCTGTCGGCCCGCATGATCGAGACGCTCGACGAGGTCGAGGTGGCCAACCTGCGCGAGCTCGCCGTGCGGATGCGCCGGCTCGCCATGGAGGGCCGGCCCTACGTCGAGGAGGACCGGGCTTTCCACATCCGGCTCATGAAGGCCATCGGCAACGACCTCGTGACCCAGCTGACCGAGGCGTTCTGGCAGGTGCAGGCGCGGGTGGCACCCACCCTCAAGGTCCAGGACTCCGACTGGATGCGCACCGCCGAGGCGCACGAGGAGATCGTCGACGCCATCGTCGCCCGTGACGTCGAGCGGCTGCAGACGGCGTTCGCCGAGCACTACGAGCCGATCCGGCGCACCATCGCCACGCTCTTCGCCGACGCGTCGGCCCGGGCGCGGTCGGCGTCGGCCGTCGCCGAGGAGGGTCTGTCGTGAGCACTCATGCCGGCGGCCTCATGGCGGCCGAGATCGCCGAGCAGCCCGAGGCCCTCGCCCGCCTCCTCGAGGCGCACGAGCGCATCGAGGCCGTCGCGGCGCGCATCCGGAGCGCCGCCCCGCGGTTCGTGCTCCTCGCCGCGCGCGGCACCTCCGACCACGCGGCCCTCTACGCCAAGTACCTCGTCGAGACGACGCTCGGCCTGCCGTGCGGGCTCGTCTCGACCTCGGTCTACACCGCCTACGAGCGCCAGCCCGACCTGCACGGCGTCCTCTGGGTCGCGGTGAGCCAGAGCGGCGGGTCGCCCGACCTCGTCGAGTCCACCGAGCGGGCGCGAGCCGGCGGTGCCCTGACCCTGGCCGTGACCAACTCCGACGACTCCCCCCTCCAGCGGGCGAGCGAGCTGTCCGTCGACGTGCTCGCGGGGCCCGAGCGCTCCGTCGCTGCGACGAAGACCTACACCTCGAGCCTGCTCGCGCTCTGGCTCCTCGTCCGCGCGTGGGCGTGCCTGCCGCACGAGGACGCCCACCGGCTGCCCGACTGGACCCGAGCCGCGCTCGAGGTCGACGTCGACGACGTCGCTGCCCGCTTCCGGTTCGTCGACAAGCTCGTGACGACCTCACGTGGCTACGCCTACCCGACGGCCCGCGAGGCGGCCCTCAAGCTCATGGAGACGTGCTACCTGTCGGCGCACGCCTTCTCCGGCGCCGACCTGCTGCACGGTCCGCTGGCGATGGTGGACGCCGACCGCCCGGTGCTCGTCGTGGTGCCGGAGGGCCCCGGCGGGCGGGCGCTCGACCCGGTCGTCGAGGCGCTGCGCTCGCGCGGGGCCGACCTCACGGTCGTCGGCGCGCGGCCCGACGGCGGGCCCGAGCCGGCGGTGTCGCTCCCTCCGGGGATGGACGAGCAGCTGGCACCCGTCGTCCAGATCGTCCCGTTGCAGCGGCTCGCCCGGTCGCTGGCCGTGAGCCGGGGCCTGGACCCCGACCGCCCGCGGGGGCTCAACAAGGTCACCCGGACGTTCTGACGCGCGTCGCCCGACACGGCGCGGGCCGCGTGCACCCGGGGGGCACCGGCCGGTCCACGCGGGGGTGGACTCGTCAGGGCTTGCGCCACACCGACACGTGCGCCTCGCTCGTGGCGGTGAAGGGCGCGCCGGACCAGTCGGTCCAGCGCGACTCGAGCTCGAGCCCGGCCAGCTGCGCCATGAGGTCGCACTCCATCGGCCAGATGTACCGGAAGTGCCCGACCCCGTGGTGCACCGTGCCGTCGGGACGCGTGCGGTAGTGGTGCGAGGCGCACTCCTGCGTGACGAGGTCGTAGGTGTCGACGACGAGGTGGTCCTCGCCCATGACCATCGGCACCGCGTCGCTGCCGGGCGACATCCGCTGCAGCGGCGGCACCCAGAGGTCGATGACGAACCGGCCGCCCGGGCGCAGGTGGCGAGCGGCATTGCGGAAGCACTGCACCTGCTCGGCCTGCGTGCGCAGGTTGGAGATGCTGTTCCACACGAGGTAGACGAGCGAGAAGTCGCCCGCGCCCGGGGCGACGGTGGTGGCCATGTCGCCGACGAGGACCGGGACGCGTCCGCCGGGGTCCTTGGCGCGCAGGCGGTCCGCCATCGGCACGGACAGCTCGATGCCCGTGACGGACACGCCCCGGGCGTCGAGCGCCAGCGCGACGCGTCCGGTGCCGACGGCGAGCTCGAGCGCCGGACCGTCGCCCGCGAGCCGTGCGAGCAGGTCGACGGTCGGATCGAGCACCTCCGCCGCGAACTGTTCGGCGGAGTCCGCGTCGTAGGTCGCCGCGGTCTGCTCGGTCCACACGTCGCTGCTCGTCATGCGTGCAGTCTCACGGGGCGGCCGTGGTGACCGCGACCGGTTTGTCGCGGCACCGAGCGCGAGCGCCCGGTGCCGGGTCAGCCGACGACGCCGAGTGATCGGGCGCCGGTGTAGAGCGCGACGAGCACGAGCAGGGCCGCGAAGGCCGTGGTCAGGTGACGGGGGTCGACGCGGCTGGTGAGCCGGCCGCCGACGAGGCTGCCGGCGACGGCGGCCGCGGTGAAGAGCCCGACGAGGGTCCAGTCGAGGTGACCGGCTCCGGACCCGAGCCGGGCCGCGAGGGCGGTGGCGCTGTTGACCGCGATGACGAGCAGCGAGGTGCCGACCGCGACCGGCATCGGGAAGCCGAGCGCGAGCACGAGCGCGGGCACGAGGGCGAAACCGCCTCCGACACCGAAGAACCCGGTGAGCAGGCCGACCGCCGTGGCCGTGACGACGACCCGGACCACGCGGGGGCAGGCGCACGTGAACGGGCGCAGCGTCAGCATCGGCTCGACGGTGGGGTCCAGCGCCAGGTCGCGCGGGGCGTCGCGGGCGCTGCGGGCCCGACGCAGCATGAGCGTCGCGACGAGCAGCATGAGCGCCGCGAAGGCGGTGAGCAGGGTGGTCGGGTGCACCGACGCGGACAGCGCCGACCCGACGAGGGAGCCTGCGGTGCCGAGTGCCCCGAACAGCAGCCCCTGGCCGAACCGGACGCGTCGGGCTCGCGCGTGCGGGAGGAGGGCGATGAGGGACGTGAGCCCGACGATGACGAGGGAGCTCGTCGTGGCGGTGCGGGCGTCCTGGCCGAGCACGTACACGAGCGCGGGGACGGTGAGGATCGAGCCACCGCCACCGAGCGCGCCGAGGGCGAGTCCGATGGCGAGGCCGAGCGGGACGGCGATCAGCACGACGGCATCCTGGTCCGGGGTCAGGCGACGCCGGCGCGGGCGCGGTCCCACGCGCCGTAGCCGCCGAGGATGTCGGACACGTCGGCGAAGCCCTGCGCGCGCAGCAGGCTCGCCCCGACCGAGCTGCGCCAGCCACCCGCGCAGAAGACGAGGACCGGACGCGTCGGGTCCAGCTCGCCGGAGCGGCGGGCGAGCTCGGCGAGCGGGATGTGCCGGGCCCCGGGCACCGTGCCCGCCTCGACCTCACCCGCGTTGCGGATGTCGACGACCTGCACGTCCTCACGCTCACGGGCAGCGTCGACCTCGGGCGCCGGCAGGCGGCTGGCGCGGGCGACCAGGCCCTGGTGCGCCAGCAGGTAGGACTCGGGGTCGGCCACGTACCCCAGCACGTGGTCGTAGCCGATCCTCGCGAACCGGGTGGCGACCTCCTGTTCCTGCCCGTCCGGGGCGATGACGACGATCTGCTCGTCAGGGGCGAAGACCATGCCGACGGTCTCGGCCATCCGGCCGTCGACCGGCACGTTGACCGAGCCACGGAGGTGTCCGGTGGCGAACTCCTGCACGTCGCGGGCGTCGTGCACCCGCGCCCCGCGGGCCAGCGCCGCCTCGACGGCCGCGGCGTCGAGCGCCGGCACGACGGCGTCGACCTCGCGCACGTCGCGGGACCGCTTGTTGAGCGTCGCGTTGTACACGAAGTACTCCGGCGCAGCCGGCTGCCCCGCGGTGACGACGGCGAGGAACTGCTCCTCGGTCATCGGCTGGCAGGCGTAGTTGGAGGCACGCTGCTCACCGATCGTCGACTGCCGCTCGGTCGAGAGGTTCTTGCCGCACGCCGAGCCGGCGCCGTGTGCCGGGAACACCCGGACGGCGTCGGGCAGGCCCATCAGCCTGCGGTGGACCGAGTCGTAGAGCATCCGGCCGAGCTCCTCGGCGGTGACCCCGACCGAGGCCAGCAGGTCGGGACGGCCGACGTCGCCGATGAAGAGGGCATCTCCGGTGAGGACCCCGTGGGCGACCTCGTCGTCGGCCTGCTCGAAGACGAGGACCGAGATCGACTCGGGCGTGTGGCCCGGCGTGGCCATGACCTCGAGCGTGACCTCCCCGAGGGAGATCCGCTCGCCGTCGACCAGCTGGCGCACCGGGAAGTCGGTGACCGCCGCCTCGCCGTAGCCGATCCAGGCACCGGTCGCGCGAGCGAGCTCGAGGTGCCCCGACACGAAGTCGGCGTGGAAGTGGGTGTTGAGGACCCCGATGATGCTCAGGCCGCGCGCCTCGGC
>JAEWFB010000042.1 GCA_023389095.1 Actinomycetes bacterium | reverse complement strand
CCTCGGGCGCGGCCCCGACGAGCACCTCACCGACGTCGATGCGGCGGTTGCGGCCGGTCAGGGCCACCTCGAGGGCGTTCTCGAGCGCCACCGGGAGGTCGAGGTTGCGGGCCAGCAGGTTGCCCGTGCCCGCGGGCAGGATGCCGAGCGGCATCTCGGTGCCGACGAGGGCGTGCGCCACGTTGCGGACCGTGCCGTCGCCGCCGAGGCTGCACACGAGGTCGACGCCCTCGCGGACGGCGCTCGCGGCCTGCCCCGCCCCGGTGTCCTCGGCGGTCGTCTCGAAGAACACCGGGTCGCCCCAGCCGTGCGCGTGGCACGTCGCCGTGATCCGCTCGCGGACCGATGGCAGGTCGGCGAACTTCGTCGGGTTGACCACGACGGCGGCGCGCTTGAGCGGCACCGGGGTGTCGTCGTCGCCGGAGCGGAAGTGGTCGCGCGGGGGTCGGGGGCGGCGCCGGAGCGTCGCCGTGGCCTCGGGCGCGACCCGCGTGAAGACCACGCCGCCGACGACCAGGGCCAGGACGACGATCCCGGCGATGATCCACGGCAGGTAGTCCTCGAGCACCAGAGCACGGTATCGCCCGACCCCCGTCCGTCCGGAATCCGGTCGGCCGACGGACGTCCCGCCACGCCCGCGCACCGCGGCCCTAGGCTGACCCGCATGAGCGAGCCGACGGGCCCCGGGCCCCTGCGCGTCGAGGATCCCGGTCCCGCCACCCCCGACACCGCCGACTGGACCTGGGTGCTGCGCCAGCCGTGCCCCGACTGCGGCTTCGACCCCTCGCGGCTCGAGCCCACGGCGGTCCCGGCACTGCTGCGCGACGCGGTCGCCCGGTACGTCTCGGCCGTCGGTCGCCCGCAGGCCGCGACGCGTCCTCGCCAGGGTGTGTGGTCGCCGGTCGAGTACGCCTGTCACGTCCGCGACGTCTGCGACGTCATGCGCGGTCGGCTCGAGCAGATCCTCGACGGCGGTGGCGACGTGGTCCGGTTCGCGAACTGGGACCAGGACCAGACCGCTCTCGAGAAGCAGTACTGGCGCGCCGACCCCGAGGCGCTGCGCGACGAGCTGTGCACGGCGTTCGAGGCCGCGGCCACCACCTACGAGCGCCCGGTGGGCGACGAGTGGGGCTGGGTCGCCCTGCGCAGCGACGGCTCGGAGTTCACGGCCGGCACCCTCGCCGTCTACTTCGCCCACGACATCCGCCACCACCTCTGGGACGTGAACGCATGACCCTGCCGATCGACGTGCCGCTCGCCCTGCCGGAGGCCCGTACGCCCGACCCGCACGACGCGCCCTCCATCCGCTGGGGAGTCCTCGCGCCGGGCGGCATCGCGCACGCGTTCGCCGAGGCCGTCGCCGTCGGCACCGCCTCGGAGGTCGTGGCCGTCGGCTCGCGCAGCCACGCCCGTGCCCAGGACTTCGCCGACGAGTACGGCATCGGCCGCGCCCACGGCAGCTACGAGGACGTCGTCGCCGACCCCGACGTCGACGCCGTCTACGTCGCCTCACCCCACTCCGAGCACCGCGCCCACGCCCTGCTCGCGCTCGAGGCCGGCAAGCCGGTCCTCGTCGAGAAGGCCTTCACCCGCAACGCCGCCGAGGCCCGGGAGGTGCTCGACGCCGCCGCTCGTCGCGACCTGCTCGTCGTCGAGGCGATGTGGAGCCGGTTCCTGCCGCAGTACGACGTCGTGCGCCACGTCGTCGAGTCCGGGCTCATCGGCGAGGTCGTCGCCGTCTTCGCCGACCACGGCCAGCGGCTGTACCCCGACGGGCCCGAGCGGCTCTCCCAGCCCGACCTGGCCGGCGGCGCGCTGCTCGACCTCGGCGTCTATCCCGTCTCGTTCGCCGACGTCGTCCTCGGCGCCGTCGACTCCGTCCGCGCCACCGGCACCCTGACCGACCTCGGCGTCGACGCCACTACCACCCTCACCGTCGCCAACGCGTCCGGCGCCCAGGGCGTCCTGTCGTGCACGATGGCCGGCGTCACGCCCTGCACCGCGGTCGTGGCGGGCACGAACGCCCGGCTCGAGCTGACCGGTGCGTTCTACGGGGCCGGCTCGACGCTGCGCCTCGTCGGTCGCGACAAGGAGGTGCTCGACGAGCGCCCGGGCGGCCTTCCCGAGGACGTGCGCGGGTTCTCCTACGAGGCAGCCGAGTTCGCCCGGTGCCTCGCCGCCGGCGAGACGGAGTCACCCCTCATGCCGCACGCCGCGACGCTTCGGGTCATGGAGACGATGGACGAGGTGCGCCGCCAGGTCGGAGTCGTCTACCCCGGGGAGTGACGGCGCTTCCCCGCACCGTCGTGCGCGACTGAGCGGATCGCGGGTGGGCGCCTGACGCGTCAGGCGCCGAAGTCGTTCGGGTCGCGCCACGGCCGCTCGAAGGGCAGCCGCCACGTGAACGGCGCGACGAGCTGGTGGATCTGGTTGGGGCCCCACGTGCCCGGCTGGTAGGGCCGGACGGGCTGCGGGTTGTCGAGGAGCGGCTGGCTGATCTCCCACAGCCGCTCGATGCCCTCGGCCGAGGTGAACAGCGTGCGATCACCCCGTGCTGCGTCGTAGATGAGCCGCTCGTACGCCTCGAGCACGGCGCCGGCCCAGTGCGTCTCCTGCACGGAGAACTGCATCGACAGCTTGTCGAGCTTCATCCCCGGCCCGGGGCGTTTGCCGTAGAACGACAACGACATCCGCGACTTGTCGGCGAGGTCGAACGTCAGGTGGTCCGGGCCGTTGTCACCGACGCCGGAGCCGGGCGGGAACATCGAGCGCGGCGGCTCCTTGAACGCGATGGAGATGATGCGGGAACCCTCCGCCAGGCGCTTGCCGGTGCGCAGGAAGAAGGGCACGCCGGCCCAGCGCCAGTTGTCGACGAAGCACTTGAGGGCCACGAACGTCTCGGTGTCGCTGTCTGCCTTGACGCCCGGCTCGTCGCGGTAGCCGACGTACTGGCCCCGGACGACGTCGTGCGGGTCGATGAGCGACATCGACCGGAAGACCTTGTTCTTCTCCTCGCTGATGGCGTGCGGCTCGAGCGAGGTCGGCGGCTCCATCGCCGTGAAGGCCAGCACCTGGAACAGGTGGGTCACGACCATGTCCCGGTAGGCGCCGGTGCCCTCGTAGAAGTCGGCCCGCTGGGACAGGCCGAGGGTCTCGGGCACGTCGATCTGGACGTGGTCGATGTGGTTGCGGTGCCAGATCGGCTCGAACAGGCCGTTGGCGAACCGGAAGGCGAGGATGTTCTGGGCCGCCTCCTTGCCGAGGAAGTGGTCGATCCGGAAGATCTGCTCCTCGGCGAACACCTGGTGCAGCTCGGCGTTGAGGGCCCGGGCGCTCGCGAGGTCGGTACCGAACGGCTTCTCCATGATGATCCGGCTGCGCTCGACGAGCCCCGCCTCCTCGAGCTGGCGCACCACGGCCAGGGCCGCCTTCGGGGGCACCGACAGGTAGTGCAGCCGCCACGCGTCAGGCCCGAGGATCTGCTCCGACTCCTCGACGGCGGCCCGGATCCCTTCCGGCCCGGCCGAACCCGGCACCCAGTGGATGCGGTCCGCGAACTCGCGCAGGTCCTCGTCGGTGACGTCGTGGCTCGAGTGCTCGCGGATCGAGGCGAAGACGAGGTCGAGGAACTCCTCGCGCGTCAGGTCGTCGAGACTCGTGGCGACGACGCGCAGGCCCTCGAGCAGCTGCGTCTCGTGCAGGTGGAGCATGCCGGGGAGCAGCTTTCGCTTCGCGAGGTCTCCGGTGGCGCCGAACAGGACGACCGTGGTGGCGGGCATGCCATCAGCGTGGCGCAAAACCGGCCCGAACGGGAGGGTCCGGCCGGGTGCCGCGAACCGGGCGCGTACGACGAGGCGGGGGCCTACGCTCGGAACATGCTCTTCATCGCCATCATCCTCTTCGGAATGATCGTCGGCGCCGCCGCCCAGCTCATCCTCGGCAAGGGGTCCAAGGGCATCGACTGGACGATGGCGATCGTCGCCGGCCTCGTCGGCTCGTTCGTCGGGGGCCTGCTCGCGAGCCTCCTCTCGGGCGACGGCATCCAGCTGCGTGCGAGTGGCATCATCGGCTCCCTCGTCGGGGCCGTCATCGTCACCGCGGCGTGGCGCTGGAGCCGCACCCGCAGCGTCACCCGCTGACCGCGACCCCCTCCACGGCCACCCGGCCGCGCTCGACGTGCCAGCGGTGGGTCAGGCGCAGGCCGGCGAGCAGGCTCTCGTCGTGGCTGACGACGAGCACCGTGCCACCGAAGGCCGCCACGGCCCCCTCGAGCTGCTCGATCGCCGCGACGTCGAGGTGGTTGGTCGGCTCGTCGAGGACGAGGACGTTGACCTCGCGGCCCTGGAACAGCGCCAGGAGGGCGCGCGTCCGCTCACCCATCGACAGGCTCCGCGCCGGGCGGCCCACGTGCTCGGCGCCGAGCCCGAACTTCGCGAGCAGCGTCCGCACCTCGCCGACCGGCCACTCCGACCCGGTCCGCGCGTGGGGGCCGAGCTCGCGGCGCACGACGTCGAGCACCGTGGCGTCGGTGTCGAGGAGCCGGCGCTGCTGGTCGAGCACCCCGACCGAGACGCGGGTGCCGAGCGTCTGACGCCCCGACGTCAGCGGGAGGTCGCCGAGGAGCGCGCCGAGCAGCGTCGTCTTGCCGCTGCCGTTGTCGCCGACGAGCGCGACGCGGTCGCCGCGGCCGAGCGTCAGTGACACCGGCCCGAGCCGGAACCCGTGCCGCTCGACGACGGCCTCCGACAGGGTCGCGACGACGTCGGCCGACGGGCGGCCCTCGGTGATCGTGTACCTCAGCTGCCACTCCTTGCGCGGCTGGTCGACGACGGCGAGCCGGTCTGCCGCCCGCTCGAGGCGGGCGCCCTTGGCGGCCTGCCGGTCGGCGCGGGCGCGGTGCTTCTCGCGGATGTGCTTGTCCGGTTCCTTCGTGGCCTTCGGCCCGCTGCGGCCCTTGACCGCCCAGTCGGCCCGCTGCCGGGCCTGGCCGAGGAGGGCGTCGCGGTCGGACGCATACTCCTCGTAGGCGTCCCACGCCTGGGATCGCGCCAGGGCCCGCTGCTGCACGAAGTCGCTGTACGTGCCGGTGTAGTGGCCGATCCGCTGCTGTGGCAGGTCCAGCTCGACGACGCTCGTGGTGACGCGGTCGAGGAAGGCACGGTCGTGGCTCGCGACGAGCACCGGCCCGTCGTGCGAGCGGACGAACTCGGCCATGAGGTCGAGGCCACGCGCGTCGAGGTCGTTGGTCGGCTCGTCGAGCAGCAGCACGTCGTACTGGCTGAGCAGCACGGCGACGAGGCTGGCCCGGGCGGCCTGCCCGCCCGAGAGCGTCCCGAGCGGACGCGACGCGTCGACGTCGAGGCCGACGCGCGCCGACACCTCGGGAAGGCGCTCCTCGAGGTCGGCGGCACCGAGGGCGAGCCACCGCTCGAGGGCGAGCGCGTACCGGTCCTCGGCGCCGGGCGCGCCGTCGGCCAGGGCGGCCGAGGCGGCCTCGAGCTCGACGTCCGCGACCGCGACGCCCGTGCGGCGCCGGGCGTACGCGAGCAGGGACTCCTGCGCGTCGGGCAGCACCTGGGGCAGCCAGGCCACCGTGGCGTCGGAGGGGGTGAGGCGGATCGATCCGCCCTCGACCGGCAGCTCGCCGACCAGGGTGCGCATCAGCGTCGACTTGCCGGACCCGTTGGGGCCGACGACGGCGACGACCTCGCCGCCGGAGAGGGTCAGGTCGAGGCCGGAGAAGAGGACGCGGGCACCGAAGGCGACGTCGAGGCCGGTGACGGTGAGCGTGGTGGTGGAAGACATGAGCGAGGTCCTTGATGGTCGGCAGGGCCCCGCCGGGGCGAGGGACGCGTCAGGCGTCGCGCATCAGCCGGGCGGGCGGGCTCGAGGCATCAGGAGATCCACACGGGACGTGACCCTAAGCGGCGCCGGCGCGGGCGTCCATCCCTTTTCCCGCCGTGGGGATGTCGCGCTCAGAGCAGGCCGGCCTCGTGGACGGTGATGGCGACCTGGACGCGGTTCTGGCCGCCGAGCTTCTCCAGCACCTTCGACACGTGCGCCTTGACCGTGGGCACCGACAGGTACAGCTCGTGGGAGATCTCCGCGTTCGACAGCCCGCGCCCGACGGCGACGGCCACCTCGCGCTCCCGCCCGGTCAGCACGGCCAGGCGTTCCAGCGCGGCCGCGCGCCGGTCCTCACCGGCGGCCGGGTCGGGGTCGGCCGCGACCCGGGCCATGAGCGAGGCCGTGACGCTCGGCGACAGGATCGGCTCGCCGGCCGCGACGAGCCGGACCGCCTCGACGAGCCGGCGGGGCTCGGTGTCCTTGAGCAGGAACCCGCTCGCGCCGGCGCGCAGGGCCTGCACCACCATGTCGTCGGCATCGAAGGTCGTCAGCACGATGACGCGCGGCGCCGGACTCGTGCCGTCCGCGGGGTCGCCCCGGGGCGTGCCCTCGGCCGGGGTGCCCTCGACGAGCCGTCGGGTGGTCTCGAGGCCGTCCCGGCGCGGCATCCGGATGTCCATGAGGACGACGTCGGGCCGGTGCTCGCGCACGGCGGCCTCCCCGGCGATGCCGTCGCCGGCCTCGGCGACCACCTCGACGTCGGGTGCGCCGCCGAGGATCATCCGCAGCCCGGCGCGCACCAGCGCGTCGTCGTCGACGATGACGACGCGCGTCCTCGCGTCCGTGTCCCCGACCCCCGTCACGACGCCCACGGTAGCCGGGCGGAGACGACGAAGTCGCCCCGACGGTCGGGGCCGTAGGTCAGCTCGCCGCCGGAGAGCACGGCGCGCTCGGTGAGCCCCAGCAGCCCGAGCCCGCTGCCCGCGACCCCCGACGCGCTCCCGTCGCCGCCGCCCGGGGCGCTCGCAGGAAGGTGGGCCGGGGTCCGGACCGTGACGTCGACGCGGCCTGCCTCGACGCCGGTGCGCACCACCGTGAGCGTCACCGTGGCGCGTCGGCCGGGGGCGTGCTTGCGCGCGTTCGTCAGGCTCTCCTGGACGATCCGGTAGGCGTTGCGCGAGACCCGGTCCGGCACCGCGGCGGCGTCGCCGGACTGCTCGAGGGCGACGTGGGTGCCGGCGGCGCGCGCCTCGGCGACGAGCTCCTCGACGTCGTGCAGCGTCGGCTGCGGGCGCTCGGGCACCGACGCGTCGGAGGCGTCCGAGGCATCGGACGCGTCGGACGTCGTCGGCAACTGCACATCGCGGAGAACCCCGAGCACGTCGCGCAGCTCGGACAGCGCCTGGTTGGCGCTGGACCGGATGACCTCGGCGGTGGCGGTGACCTCGTCGCGGCTCAGGTCCTCGCGGTAGGCGAGGGCGCCGGAGTGCATGGCCACCAACGAGATCCGGTGGGCGAGCACGTCGTGCATCTCGCGCGCGATCCGGGCGCGCTCGGCCACGCGGGCCTGGGCGACGCGCATCGCCTGCTCGCGCTCGGCGGTGAGGGCGCGCTCGTGGAGCGAGGCGACGAAGGCCCGGCGCTCGCCGATGGCCCAGCCGCTGGCGACGCTGGCCGCGAGGATGAGCACCGAGATGACGATCCCCGACACGCTGACCGTGGAGTCCTCGGTGGGGTAGAGTCGTGCGTTGACGAAACCGGCCCCGAGGAACGGCACGGCCACCGCCGCGAGCTCGCGCCAGCGTCGACGCGTCGAGAGCGACACGAGGGCGAGGATGCTCGGGCCGACGGCGGCCATGGACACCGCCGACGCGAGCGCCGTGACCCACGCGACCGTCCGCGGGTACCGGCGCCGCCAGAGCAGCAGCACCGCGCAGGCGAGTCCGACGGCGGCGTCGACGAGCAGCCAGCTCTTGCCGAGGGCCGGGTCGACGCCGCGGTGGTCGAGCTGGGCCTGGACCGAGCCCCAGAGCGCCGCACCGAAGAGGACGGCGACGCTGATCCGCCACACCTCGCCCCACACGTGGCCGCGTCGGGTGCGGGCGATCCGAGGCAGTGGCACGGGCCCAGCGTAGGCAGCGGCGGGGACAGCCGCATCCGTCCCGAGTAGGGGTCGCTGGGTGGCGACGAGGGGTCACCCCGAGGCGCGACCCTGACTCGGGTCAGGGTCGACTACGACTCAGGTAGGGGTCGGAATCAGGCTCATGACCGATGCGCGCGCCCCCGCGCGACCGACAGGGTGGAGCCCATGATCACAGTCGAGCGACTCACCAAGCGGTACGGCCCGTTCACGGCCGTCGACGACATCTCGTTCGAGGTGAAGCCCGGTCTCGTCACCGGCTTCCTCGGACCGAACGGTGCCGGCAAGACGACGGCGATGCGCGTCATGTCCGGCCTCACCCCGGCCACCTCCGGCCGCGCCACCGTGCTCGGCAAGCCCTACGGCGCGCTGCCCAACCCGGGCCGCCACGTCGGCCTGCTGCTCGACGCATCGGCCCAGCACGCCGGCCGCACCGGCCGCGAGGTGCTGACGCTCGGCGCCATCCTCATGGGCATCAGCCGCGGCCGCGTCGACGAGATGATCGAGCTCGTCGGCCTCACCGAGAAGGAGGCCAACCGACGCGTGCGCAACTACTCGCTCGGCATGCGCCAGCGCCTCGGCATCGCCCACGCCCTCCTCGGCGACCCCGAGGTGCTCATCCTCGACGAGCCGGCCAACGGCCTCGACCCGGCCGGCATCCGCTGGATGCGCGACCTGCTGCGCGGCTACGCCAACGAGGGCGGCACCGTGCTGCTCTCCTCGCACCTGCTCAACGAGATCGAGCGCGTCGCCGACGAGATCGTCGTCATCGGCCACGGCAAGATCGTGGCGCACGGCACCAAGGACGACCTCCTGGCCGGCGCCGGCACCTACGCCCGCTCGACCGACGACGACGCCCTCCTCGAGGCGCTCGCCGCCGAGTCGGTCGTCGCGCACCGCACCCCGACCGGTGGCCTGCAGGTGGAGGCCGAGCCGCTCGCGGTCGGTCGCGTCGCCGCCGCCCACCAGATCGTCCTGACCGAGCTGCGCGGTGGCGACAGCCGGGGTCTCGAGGAGATGTTCCTCGACCTCACGGCCGACGCCGCCCGAGAGGAGGTGGCGGCATGACCACCACGACCAGCGCGACGAACGCGCCTGCGGCACAAGCGTCCCCGAAGCACTCAGAGTCGGCGCTGCCGACGAAGGCCACGGTGCCGGCCCGCATCGGCGGCGAGCGGCCCACGACCGGGGTGCCGTTCACGCGCCTCGTCCACGTCGAGCTCCGCAAGATGCTCGACACCCGGGCCGGTCGGTGGCTGCTCATCGGCATCGGCGCGATCATCGCCGTCGCCCTGACGATCATGTTCTTCAACAAGGGCGGCCAGCACGCCTTCGGCGAGTACCTCCAGGCCACGACGATGCCGATGGCGCTCATCCTGCCCGTCGTCGGCATCCTCGCCGTGACGTCGGAGTGGAGCCAGCGCACCGGGCTCGTCACCTTCGGCCTCGAGCCGCGGCGCATCCGGGTCGCGTGGGCCAAGCTCGTCAGCGCCCTGCTCGTCGGCGTGGCCGCGTTCGCCCTGGCGCTCGCGCTCGCCGCCATCGCCCACCAGGCCGCCATCACGTTCCGCGGCATCGAGGCCGACTGGTCGATCGGCGGGCTCGTCCTGCTCGGCGCGGCCGGCTACGTGCTCCTCGGCGTCGCGCAGGGTGTCGGCTTCGGCATGCTCTTCAAGAACACCCCGGCTGCGATCGTCGTCTTCTTCATCCTGCCGACCGCCTGGTCGATCCTCGGCTCGATGGTCTCGTGGCTGCGTTCGGCCTCGGAGTGGCTCGACATGAACCAGACGATGCAGCCGCTCTTCGAGGGCTCCCTCACCGGCTCCCAGTGGGCCCACCTCGGTGCGTCGGTCGCCCTCTGGGTCGTCGCACCGCTCGCGGTCGGCATCTGGCGCCTGACCCGGTCCGAGGTGAAGTAGCCCGGTCAGGCAGCCGACTCCCCGGACCGCCCCGTGGCCCCAAAC
>JAEWFB010000683.1 GCA_023389095.1 Actinomycetes bacterium | reverse complement strand
GCGGTGAGCAGCGTGTCGCCGACGCGGGCGTGGTGGTCGAGCATCGTCTGGTAGTCCTCGACGGTCTGCGACTCCGGCTCGAAGTCGACGTCGCCGGTCGGGGCGTCGAGGATGAGCCGGTTGGAGGCGTCGCACACGCCCTGCCGCAGCTCCTCCGGGACGCCGCCGGTGAAGACGCGCACCTCGTAGGCGTCACCCATCGCGGCCGCCGCGCGCTCACGCTCACGCGTCATGAGGTCGGCGTCGACGGGCAGCGGCAGGGACCGGACGATCTCGGTGCTGGCGAGGTGGTAGCCGCGACGCTCGGCGAAGGCCCGGTCGGGGTGGGACTCGCGGTCGCCCTGCGGCACGTAGACCTCGGCGAGCAGCATGGAGCGCCGGCCGGCGCGGGCCCGCGTCTCGCTCCAGTCGAGCAGCGCGCTGCCGTGGCCGCTGCGTCGGTGCTCGGGGTCGACGCGGATCTCGGCCCAGCTCTTGTCGAGGTTCTCGCGCTCGGGGAGGTAGACCTGTGACCAGCCGACGGGCGACCCGTCGACGACGACCACGGCCGCCTCCATGCGCTCGCCCGGGAAGTCGAAGCGCAGCCAGGCGGCGAACTCCTCGGCCGTGCGCTGCACCGGGTGCGCACGCGACGCGGCATCGACCCGGCCGGCGATGCCGTACAGCTCCTTGACCATGACGTCGTCGTCGCGGTCGAGCGGGATGATGTCCATGACTCGACGGTGACACCGTCGGGTGCGCCGCCACAACGCAATTACCGGCGGCTCCGGACTCAGTCGTCGAGGTGGTCGACGAGCCGGTCGGCGGCGGCGTACGGGTCGAGCCGCCCGGCCACGACGTCCTGGGCCAGCGAGGCGAGGTCGGCCCGGCCCCCGAGCTGGGCGAACCGGGAGCGCAGCTCGGCCAGGGCGATCGCCTGCACCTCGTCGGCGGCCCGACGCTCGCGGCGTCGGGCGAGCTCGCCGGACTCCTCGAGGAAGGCCCGGTGCTTGTCGAGGGCTTCCATCACCTCGTCGACGCCGATGCCTTGTGCCGCAACGGTCTTCACGACGGGTGGACGCCACAGCCCCGGCTCGGTGCGGTCGCAGAGGGAGATCATGTGCCGCAGGTCGCGCACCGTGGCGTCGGCGCCGTCGCGGTCGGCCTTGTTGACGACGAAGAGGTCGCCGATCTCGAGGATGCCGGCCTTGGCCGCCTGGATGCCGTCGCCCATGCCGGGCGCGAGGAGCACCACCGACGTGTCGGCGAGCCCGGCGATCTCGACCTCCGACTGGCCGACGCCGACCGTCTCGACGAGCACGACGTCGCAGCCGGCGGCGTCGAGCACGCGGATGGCCTGCGGCGTCGCCCACGAGAGGCCGCCGAGGTGCCCGCGCGAGGCCATCGACCGGATGTAGACCTCGGGGTCGAGGGCGTGGTCCTGCATCCGGATGCGGTCGCCGAGCAGGGCCCCGCCGGAGAACGGCGAGCTGGGGTCGACGGCGAGGACGCCGACGCGCAGGCCACGTTCGCGGAAGGCTCCGACGAGCGCCGTGGTCGAGGTCGACTTGCCGACGCCGGGTGAGCCGGTGATGCCGATGACCCACGCGTTGCCCGTGCGTGGCGCGAGGGCGGCCATGACCTCGCGCAGCGCCGCGTGCCGGTCCTCGACGAGCGAGATGAGGCGTGCGACGGCGCGCGGCGACCCCGTCCTGGCCGACTCGACCAGGGCGGGGACGTCGACGGTGCGGCGTGGGCTCACTTGGGGCGCAGGCGAACTCGTCGGCGACGCGTTCGGCTCAGGCCGACTTCGACACGCGGACGATGAGGGCGTCGCCCTGGCCGCCGCCGCCGCAGAGCGCGGCCGCGCCGACGCCGCCGCCGCGGCGCTTGAGCTCGAGCGCGAGGTGCAGGGCGATGCGGGCGCCCGACATGCCGATCGGGTGGCCGAGGGCGATGGCGCCGCCGTTGACGTTGACCTTGTCGACGTCGATGCCGAGCTCCTTGGCCGAGGCGAGGCCGACGGCCGCGAAGGCCTCGTTGATCTCGACGAGGTCGAGGTCGGCGGGCGTGATTCCCTCCTTCTCGCAGGCGCGCGCGATGGCGCGGGCCGGCTGCTGCTGCAGCGTCGAGTCGGGGCCGGCGACGACGCCGTGGGCGCCGATCTCGGCGATCCACGTGAGGCCGAGCTCCTCGGCCCTGGCCCGGCTCATGACGACGACCGCGGCGGCACCGTCGGAGATCTGCGAGGCCGAGCCGGCCGTGATGGTGCCGTCCTTGCTGAAGGCCGGGCGCAGGCCGGCCAGCGAGGCGGCCGTCGTGTCGGCCCGGATGCCCTCGTCGCTCTTGAACTCGATCGGCTCGCCCTTGCGCTGCGGGATGCTGACCGCCACGACCTCGTCCTCGAAGAGCCCGTCCTTCCACGCCTTGGCGGCGAGCTGGTGGCTGCGGGCCGAGAACTCGTCCTGCTCCTCGCGGGTGAAGGCCTGCGAGCCGGTGTTGGCCTGCTCGGTGAGCAGGCCCATGGCCTGGTCGGTGAAGGCGTCCCAGAGGCCGTCGAAGGCCATGTGGTCGCGCATCGTCACGTCGCCGTACTTGTAGCCCTCGCGCGACTTCGTCATGAGGTGCGGGGCGTTGGTCATCGACTCCTGGCCGCCGGCGACGACGACGTCGAACTCGCCGGCGCGGATCAGCTGGTCGGCCATGGCGATGGCGTTGATGCCCGAGAGGCAGACCTTGTTGATGGTCAGGGCCGGCACCGTCATCGGGATGCCGGCGGCGTGGGCGGCCTGGCGGGCCGGGATCTGGCCGGCGCCGGCCTGCAGCACCTGGCCCATGATGACGTACTCGACCTGCTCGGGCGCCACGCCCGACTTCTCGAGGGCGCCCTTGATCGCGATGCCGCCGAGGTCGGCCCCGGAGAAGTCCTTGAGCGACCCGAGCAGCCGGCCCATGGGGGTCCGGGCTCCGGCGACGATCACCGAGGTGGGGCGGTCAGAAGTCATGGGAAGTGCCTCTCCAACGTCATCGAGGGTGTCTGGCGGATGTCCGGGTCACTCTAGTCTCGCCTGCTGGACGGCCCGTCGGAGCATGACCAAGCGCACACGCGCCCCCGCTTCTGCCCCGGCGCCGGCGGTCCTACGTTGGTCGCATGAGCACGCTGACCGGTCCCCTGTTCACGCACATCGACCACGTCGGCATCGCGGTGCCCGACCTCGACGCCGCCATCGCGTTCTACCGCGACAGCTACGGCATGGCACTGCTCCACGAGGAGACGAACGAGGAGCAGGGCGTCCGCGAGGCGATGATGGGCGTCGGCGAGTCCGGCTCGTGCATCCAGCTGCTCGCGCCGCTGTCGCCCGAGTCGACGATCGCGAAGTTCCTCGACCGCAGCGGTCCCGGCATCCAGCAGCTCGCCTACCGCGTCGCCGACCTCGACGCCGTGTGCGCGACGCTCCGCGAGCGCGGACTGCGCCTGCTCTACGACACCCCGAAGCGCGGCACGAGCGACAGCCGGGTCAACTTCATCCACCCCAAGGACGCCGGCGGCGTCCTCGTCGAGCTCGTCGAGCCGGCCGCGTCCGGCTCCCACTGACCCGCCGGCCCCGTCAGCTCGCCGGCAGGTCGGCGCGGCGGGCCTCGAGCTCGTGCTCGGTGAGCACGACGAGCGCCGCGGTCCACGCGAGCGGCGCCGGCCCGGCGGGGCGTCCGTCGGGCAGCACCTTCTCCGGCAGGCTCCCCCACGCCGTGCAGTGCTCCTCGAGCCAGCCCATCCAGCGCTCGGCCAGCTCGACGCGTCCCGACGCAGCGGCCGTGTAGGCGACGAGCGCCGTCTCCGGCGTCCACGACACCCCGTCCGACTTCCACGCCGCCCCCGGCGCCAGCCCGCCGGCCTCGCGCAGCGCGAGCACCGGGTAGCGCTCCCACGCGCGGACGGCCGCGGCGTCGTCGAGGACCGTGAAGGGCGGCATGAGCACCGCGACCCCGGCATCGAGGCCGCCGGAGGAGCCGTACCGCTCGTACGTGGGCCCGAAGGTCGTCCGCACGAGAGAGCGCAGGCGGCGGGCCGCGGCGGCACATCGGCTGGAGGCCGCTGAGCTCCCCTCCGCCGCAAGGCTCCTCGCCGCCGCCTCGAGCCCGGCCGCGAGCGGTGCGGCCGTCCCCAGGGTGACGTCCCGCTCGGGCACCTCCCAGTAGTCGGGAGTCGCGTCGGGCAGCCGGCGGCCGTCCCGGGTCTGGGCCAGGGCGAACCGCACGGCCCGGTCGCGCAGGACGCGCAGGTCTCCCGGCAGCACGCGGGCACCGGTCGCGACGCGGGTGGCCTCGAGGCCCCAGAGCGCCCAGCCGGCGCCGTCGGTCTGGCGCGGCCGGTCGTCGGGCGGCCCGGAGCCGTCGAGGCGGTAGCGCGCCTCGAAACCGCCGTCGGGACGCTGGACCCGGGCGAGGAACCGCCACACCCGCCAGGCGTCGTCGTCGTGCCCCGACACGGCGAACGCGGCTGCGACGAAGGCACTGTCGCGCGGCCACGCGTAGGCCCACGGGGCGTCGGGCCCGGCGGCCACCGCCCCGGACTCGCCCGTGAGGCCGTGCAGGTCGGCGAGCGCCCCGAGCACGAGGCGACGACGTCGGGGGTCGAGCGGGGCCCGACCCCGGGCCAGCCAGACGGAGTCCTCAACGGGGCGCAGGAGGCGCCCGCCCAGGCCAGCGGGCGCGAACGGGGCCCGGTCGCGCCACTCGGCGCCGTTGCGCAGCGTGGGCAGGGGCTGCGGTCCGGCGACGTGGGGCAGCACGAGCCCGAGCGTGAGCACCGCTGCCGCCGTCACCCCGGCCGCCGTCGTCGCCCGCCGTCGCATCGTCTCCCCCTTCCGTGGCGCCGACAGTGTGGCAGAGCCCGGGGGCCGGCACACCGGGATCGCGCCCGAGCGCCGCCGTAGCATCCGGGCATGGACATCTCGAGGCGTCGAGCGCTCACGGGCGGGGTCGGCGTGGCCGTGGGTGCGGTCGGTGCCGTCACGGTCCGGGCCGTGGCCGACCGGCTCGCCGAGAACACGCCGCTGCCCTTCTACGGGAGCCCGGCGAGCGGCATCCGTCCCGACCGGAGCGCCCCAGCCGCGGCGTCGGGGACCGTCGTGTGGGGCGGCGACCCGGCGTCACGTCGGCTCGCCCTGACCTTCGACGACGGCCCGCACCCGGACTGGACGCCGAAGGTGCTCGCCGCGCTCGACGCGGCCCAGGCGCCCGCGACGTTCTTCTGCCTCGGGCGCAACGTGCGCGACCACGGCGCGATCCACCGCTCGAGCGTCGGTCGGCACGAGCTGGCCAACCACACCTACGACCACCCCGACCTCGCGCGCTTCGCCTACGACCGGTGCCGCGACGAGATCAGCCGCACCACCGCCGAGATCGAGAAGGCCTGGGGCACCACCCCGACGCTCTTCCGGCCGCCGTACGGGCACGTCGGCGGGGCCGCGGTGCTCGCCGCAGCCGAGCTGGGCCTGACGACGGTCATGTGGTCGGCCCAGGCCCGGGAGGACGTCGTCGCGAGCCACCCCGACGGGATCGTCGATGACCTCGCGTCGCTCGTGCACCCCGGCAGCATCGTGCTCGCCCACGACACCGGCTCGAGCGACCGCCTGACGACCATCGACCGCCTGC